>NZ_CDRQNY010000005.1:0-132450 GCF_977037065.1 Butyricicoccus sp.
CGTGCTCCTCGTCCTCATCGTGGTGATGATGGTGTCCGCAGCCGCAGTCGCAGTCATCGTCATGATGGTGGTGGTGCTCGTGCTCCTCGTCCTCATCGTGGGGGTGATGATGTCCGCAGCCGCAGTCGCAGTCATCGTCATGATGGTGGTGGTGCTCGTGCTCCTCGTCCTCATCGTGGTGGTGATGGTGTCCGCAGCCGCAGTCGCAGTCATCGTCATGATGATGGTGATGTTCATGTTCATCCTCATCGTGGTGGTGATGGTGTCCGCAGCCGCAATCGCATTCATCTTCATCGTGCTCGTGATGATGATGTTCGTGCTCATGCACTTCTTCATTTAATAAGGTATCCTCATGCTTGTGTTCGTCTGCCATTTCGGATCGCCTCCTGTCGGTGATAGTCAATAATATATGAACGATTGCTCATATGTTCATGTATTCATATTATAACTGGAGAAAGGGAAAGTCAATAGCGGTATACGAAAAATGTGCACAAAAGGCAGAGGGCAAAACTTCGCATTTTGCGCGCATTTCAGCCGGTTTTGCGAAAAATGCAAGCCGGAAAGGAAATACCTGCATCCGTCTAAACTGACCGAACCCGAGCGTTATTCACAAAGAAAAAGCGGATAAAAATGATAGACTTAACAAGATGTACAAAGTTCCCCTGTATTTTATTCGATTTTTTTTTGCTTTTGGTCTTGCCAATACTGTACAAAAACCAGTATAATCTATACTGTAAGGCTATGCTTCATGCGTAGCCAGCCAATTTCTGAAGAAGAGGAAGCCGGGCGCGCGTCCGGTTCTTCTTGCGCAAAATATTAGAGAGGTGAAAGAAATGGCGTATTCGTTCCGTGGCGGCATACACCCGGGTACTCACGCAGACCCGGGCTATAAATCCGCGACAAACACCAAGCCGATCGAGAAGCTGGCATTGCCTGATGAGGTAATCCTGCCGGTTTCCATGCACATCGGCGCACCGGCAAAGCCGATCGTTTCGGTTGGCGACACCGTGGACCTGGGACAGCCTATCGCGGAAGCCGGCGGCTTTGTCAGCGCTCCTGTCCATGCTACCGTTTCCGGTAAGGTAAAGGCAATCGAGCCTCGCCTGCATCCGAACGGCAGCAAGGTTCTGTCCATCGTAATTGAAAATGATGGCGAGGACCGCAAGCACGAGTCCGTGCATCCCTACGACTTCGCTTCCATGAGCAATGAGGAGCGTATCGAGTGCATCCGTTCTGCCGGTATTGTCGGCCATGGCGGTGCAACCTTCCCGACCCATGTCAAGATCCAGTCCGGTATCGGCAAGTGCGACACGGTCATCATCAACGCTGCAGAGTGTGAGCCGTACATCACGTCCGACCATCGCCTGCTGCTCGAGCGTCCGGAAGAGACCATCGGCGGCCTGAAGATGCTGGCCGACATCATGGGCGTACAGACCGCGATCATTGCGATCGAGGAAAACAAGAAGGATACCTTCGCCAAGATTGAAGAGCTGATCGCGGATGATCCGCGCCTCAAGCTGTATCCGCTGACCTGCAAGTACCCGCAGGGTGCTGAGAAGCAGCTGATCAATGCCTGCACCGGCCGTGAAGTTCCGTCCGGCAAGCTGCCGGCAGACGCCGGCTGCGCGGTATTCAACGTAGATACCGCAGGTGCGGTTTATCGCCGCTTCACCACCGGCATGCCGGTCATCCGCCGCATCGTTACCATCTCCGGTTCCGCTGTTGCTGAGCCGAAGAACCTCGAAGCACGCATCGGCACCCCGATCGAAAAGCTGATCGATGCCTGCGGCGGCTTCAAGGAAGCTCCGAACAAGCTCCTTGCCGGCGGCCCGATGATGGGCAACGCCCAGTTCTCTCTGGATGCCCCGGTTGTCAAGGGCACCAACGCATTCCTCGCCTTTGCAGGCAATGAGGATAAGCGCGTTAAGGATCCCCAGTGTATCCGCTGCGGCAAGTGCATCAACGCCTGCCCGATGCATCTCCTGCCGATCTACATGAATGTATACGGCAAGCAGGAGGATCTGGACAACGCCGTTGATTGCGGCATGATGGACTGCATCGAGTGCGGCTCCTGCGCTTACGTCTGCCCGGCTCGTATCCCGCTGGTTGCACAGTTCCGTCTGACCAAGGGCAAGATCCAGGCTAAGCGTGCTGCAGAGCGCGCCAAGGCTGAGGCCGAGAAGAAAAAGGCCGAGGCAGAGGCTGCTGCAAAGGCAGAGGCTGAAAAGCCCGCAGAGAACAAGTAAGGAGGAAAACGAAAATGGCTTATGATCTTAGCAAAGTAGTCGTAACCTCCTCGCCGCATATCAAGGCGGATGATGACACCCGGAGCCTTATGCTCGATGTGCTCATCGCACTTGTTCCGGCACTGGCGGTTGCAGTTTACACCTTCGGCGCTCGTGCGCTGATCCATGTTGTTATCGCAATGGTGGCAAGCCTTGTGTTTGAGACCATTTACAACAAAATCGTTCATCACCCGAACACCGTAGGCGACCTGTCCTGCCTGGTTACGGGCGTACTTATCGCATTCAACATTCCGGTTGCAGCTCCGCTGTGGCTGAGCGCTTTCGGTGCTCTGTTCGGCATCATCGTTGTTAAGATGCTGTTCGGCGGCATCGGCAAGAACTTTATGAACCCGGCACTCGGTGCCCGTGCGTTCATGATGGCATCCTGGGCCGGTTTCATGACCACCTGGACTGCTCCGCATGCAAACCTGCCGCTGTTCGGCAACGTAACCGTTACCGACGCAATCTCCACCGCAACTCCGCTGGCTACCCTTAAGACCGGTGCTGTACCGGCTGATACCGGCCTGCTGGAGATGCTGCTCGGTCAGACCGGCGGCGTTATCGGTGAGACCTCCGCGCTGGCTCTGCTGGCAGGCGGCGTTTACCTGCTGTGGCGCAAGGTTATCACCATCAACATTCCGGCAGCTTACATCCTTACTGTTGCTGTCATCACCTTCCTGTTCCCGCTGTCCGGCGATGTTTCCCGCGTACAGTGGATGCTCAGCCAGGTACTGTCCGGCGGCCTGATGCTCGGCGCGATCTTCATGGCTACCGACTACGTTACCAGCCCGGTTACCCCGAAGGGCCAGATCATCTTCGGCGTTGGCTGCGGTCTGCTGACGGTATTCATCCGCTACTTCGGCGGTCTGCCGGAGGGCGTATCCTACTCCATTCTGATCATGAACACGCTGGTTTGGGCAATCGACAAGAAGACCCATCCGCGCAAGTTCGGCTATCAGCTTGACAAGGCTAAGAAGGAGGCGCAGTAAATCATGGATAACAGCAAAAAGGAAGGCGGCATCGTACAGCTTGTCGTCGTACTGGGCCTCATCACGTTCATCTGTGCACTGCTGCTGGGCGTTATCAACGGTGTAACCGCGGATAAGATCACCCAGAACGGTATCGAAACCCGCAACGCAGCAATGGCAGAGATCATCCCGGACGCTGATTTCGAGGATCTCGACACCGCACTGTCCGCTGAGGACGTTGCAGCCGCTGGCGTAACCCTGCCGGCAGGCCGTACCGCTGCTCAGATCGACGGCGTTTACAAGGCAACCAAGGACGGCGAAGAGATCGGCTACTGCGTACAGGTAGAGCCGAAGGGCTTCGGCGGCAACCTGACGATGATCGTCGGCATCAATGCGGACGGCACCGTTGCAGGCGCAAAGGTAACCTCTCACGCTGAGACCCCGGGCCTCGGTGCGAAGAGCCAGGCAGACCCGAACTGGATCACCCAGTTTGCAGGTCAGACTGCTGACGGTCAGCTCAAGGTGACCAAGGACGGCGGCACGATCAATGCGATCACCGGCGCTACCATCACCTCCCGTGCTGTAACCGACGGCGTTAATACTGCGGCAGCATATGTCGCTACTCTGGGTTAAGGAGGAAAAGCCAAATGAAATTTTCTGAACAGCTGAAATCGGGCGTTATCCTCGATAACCCGGTTTTCATGCAGACGATCGGTCTTTGCCCGACGCTGGCAACCACCACTTCTCTGCAGAATGCGATCGGCATGGGCGCGGCGGCTACCGTCGTTCTCATCTGCTCCAATATCGTTATTTCCGCGATGCGCAGAATTATCCCGGATAAGATCCGTATCGCAGCATTCATCACGATCATCGCAACCTTCGTAACCATGATCGACCTGTCCATGCAGGCATTCCTGCCGTCGCTGGCATCGTCCCTTGGTCTGTTCCTGCCGCTGATCGTAGTAAACTGCATCATCCTCGGTCGTGCCGAGGCGTATGCTTCCAAGAACAAGGTTCTGCCGTCCGCACTCGACGGTGTTGTAATGGGTCTGGGCTTCACCTTCGCTCTGGTACTCATGGGCTTCTTCCGTGAGCTGCTCGGCGCAGGCACCATCCTGTCCGGTTACGTTAACGGCGTAAACGGTATCGCAGTTCCGTTCTTCCACTCCAACCCGATGGTCATGATGATCCTGCCGGCCGGCGGCTTCCTCATGATGGGCTTCATCCTGGCTGCGATCCAGAAGATCATGGCTCGAAAGGAGGACAAGTAAGTGTTTAATTTACCTGCCTCTATGGGTTTGACCGATATCCTGTCGCTCGCAATCGCGGCAATTCTGGTCAACAACTACATTCTCGTTCAGTTCCTCGGCTGCTGCTCGTTCTTCGGCGTATCCAAGAAGACCGACACCGCGCTCGGCATGGGCATGGCGGTTATCTTCGTTATGGCGATCGCTTCCGCAGCATCCTGGGCTGTACAGTACTTCATTCTCGAACCCCTGGGTCTGGGCTACATGCAGACCATCGCGTTCATTCTCGTAATTGCAACGCTGGTTCAGTTCGTCGAGATGTTCATGAAGAAGGCTATGCCGTCGCTGTACTCTGCGCTCGGTATCTTCCTGCCGCTGATCACCACCAACTGTGCGGTACTTGGCGCAGCTAAGACCAACATTTCCAACAGCTATTCTTTCATCGGCTCTCTGGTATACGGCGTTGCAGCCGGTGTCGGCTACACGCTGGCAATCGTGCTGTTCGCTTCCATCCGTGAGCGTCTGGACGCTACTTCCAAGTGCCCGAAGTGCTTTGAAGGCTTCCCGATCTCGCTGGTTGCAGCAGCGCTGCTGGCTATGTCCTTCATGGGCTTCTCCGGCCTGTCGATTTGGTAAGGGAGGACACAAGAAATGGATATGCAAAATGTTATTTACGCGGTAGCGGTACTGTTCATCATGGGTATCGTTTTCGCAATCCTGCTCGGCGTTGCCGCTAAGGTTTTCGCTGTAGAGGTTGACGAGCGCATCCCGCTGGTACGCGAGTGCCTGCCGGGCGCTAACTGCGGCGGCTGCGGTTTTCCGGGCTGTGATGGTCTGGCTGCTGCAATCGTAGAGGGCCGTGCGCCGGTAAACGGCTGCCCGGTCGGCGGTGCTGCTGCGGCTGAGAAGGTCGCAAAGGTACTCGGCGTTGAGGTTGCTGCCGGCGACCGTCAGGTTGCACATGTTTACTGCAACGGCGGCTGCAACGCAAAGGACAAGGCAAACTACGAGGGTCTGCAGGACTGCAACGCTGCAATGCGTGTAGCAAGCGGCCCGAAGGCTTGCTCCTTTGGCTGCATGGGCCTCGGCTCCTGCGTAAAGGCCTGTGCGTTTGACGCAATCCACATTGTGGACGGCGTTGCAAAGGTTGACACCGACAAGTGTGTTGCCTGCGGCAAGTGTGTTTCCACCTGCCCGAAGAAGATCATCAACCTGGTATCCGAGGTCAAGAAGGTTCACGTTAACTGCGTGAATAAGGACAAGGGTCCGGAAGTAATGAAGGTTTGCTCCAACGGCTGTATCGGCTGTAAGATGTGCGAGAAGACCTGTAAGTTCGATGCAATTCACGTAGTAGACGGCGTTGCCAAGATCGACTACGACAAGTGCAAGAACTGCAAGATGTGCACCAAGGCATGCCCGAAGGGCTGCATCGAGCCGGTTCCGACCGAGGAAGAGAAGGCCAAGTTCAAGGAAATGCAGGCTAAGCAGGCTGCTGCTGCCAAGGCTAAGGCTGAGGCTGCAAAGCAGGCCGCTGAAGCAAAGGCTGCTGAGGACAAGTAATGACCGATCATCTGCACCCTGTGCTGGATGACGCTGCGATCGCCCGCATGACGAGTCTTGCACTCGCCCATGTGGGCGACGCTGTTTATGAGATACTCGTGCGCACGCATCTGGCGTGCGGCGGCACTCAGACCGCGAAAAACCTGCACAGCCGTACGATCCAGCTCGTTCGTGCGTCCGCGCAGGCGGAAGCGGTAAAGCGCATTCAGCCTATGCTCGATGAAGGCGAGCAGACCGTTCTGCGTCACGGACGCAACGCAAAGCCGAAATCCGTGCCGAAGTCGGCCTCCGTGGCAGAGTATGCCTACGCGACCGCACTCGAGGCGCTGTTCGGTTGGCTGTACCTCAAGGGCCGCTATGAGCGTATCAATGAGCTGTTTGAGGTTATCTGTCAAGGGTTTGACGCATAACTTGAGAAGAGGGAACCGTTCAGGTTCTCTCTTTTTGTTTTCGGGATGAAAATTTCGGATTTGCGCTTGCGAAGCGAGGGGAACTGCGCTGACGCCGCGCGGGCGCACAAGAGGGTAGACAACCTGCGGTTTTCCACCCTCTTGTGAATCACCCCTTTTCCCTTTGGGAGAGCACAGAGAAATTTGCAGAGCTGAGACTATAAAGGAACGGCAGTCGGGTTACCGCAGCGTGTCTTTCTCCGCCTTTTCGCAGTTCACAGACAGCGTTCTGCTACACATAAGGGCAACTCTGCGCTGGGTGCGGCATAACAGTGCCGCACAATTCGTCAGCGCGATATGATAGACAGCACCTGCGAAGATAAATTGTACCGAGCGCTAAAATTCGTAGGTGCTGTCCGTAAACTCCAGACTAACGAGTTGCGCAACACGGGTATGTTTCGCCTGCATAGACTAAACCGCCTGTGTAGCAGTAAGGTATCTGTGAACTGCGAATATTTCACGAAACAAACGCAAGAGTAACCCGACTGCCGTTCCCAAATTTCGAAGCGGTCGCCGGTCTCTGGTCTGCGCCGGGCTACGCAACAAAGGGAAACGGGAGTCAAGAGGGTAGAAACCGCAGGTGTCTACCCTTTTGCCCCCGCGGCGTGGGTACGCCGTCCCCAGCGGGCAGCGAAATTTGTGATGTTTCTGTGTTTTCGCTTGTGCCTGTTCCGAAATAGTGTTATACTGATAGCGTTCGTAAAATACAGAAAAGGGAGCATAGTAATATGAGCAAGTTAGTGCAGCGCATCGTTGCGCTGGTCGTTATGCTGGCTGTCGTTATGAGCGCAACCGCATACGGCGCATCCACCTTTGTGGTGGATTACCAGGAGCTGAAAAGCGATGCACCGGTCGTTATGACGGTCAACGGTGAGGAAATCCACGCAGATGAGTATGCAAGCTATATGATGAGCCAGATCATCAATTATCAGCAGATGTACTCTATGTACGGTATCTCTGAGGAGAATATGGCATCTACATTCGGCGATGCCGCAAAGGAGTCCGCAAAGCAGCAGGTCGCTCTGATCCATATCGTTAAGCAGAAGATGGATGAGCTGGGTCTGTCCCTGTCGTACAGCCAGAAGAAGAACATTGTTACGGCAAACAAGCAGAATGCGGAGCAGCTCGGCGGCGAGGACGCTTATCTGCAGCGCCTGGCTTCGATCGGCTTTGACATGGACAACTACAATAACTACCAGTATGTCAGCGCATGCGCACAGGTGCTGAAGGATTACTACTTCGGTGAGAACGGCGTAAATGTTCCGAGCGATGACGAGCTGCAGAAGTATTTCGATGACAACTACATCACTGCAAAGCACATCCTCATTCTGACTACGAATCCGTCCACCGGCGAGACCACCCGCACCGATGAGGAAGCAAAGAAGGAAGCACAGGCTGTTCTGGATCGCCTGAACGACGGCGAGGACTTTGACGCGCTGCTGACCGAGAAGAACGAGGATGCAGGCGAAGCACAGTATGCCAAGGGCTATACCTTCACCGAGGGTCAGATGGTAGACGAGTTCTACAACGCTGCCAAGGCGCTGCAGGAAGGCGAAGTTTCCGGCCTGGTTAAGAGCCAGTACGGCTACCACATCATCAAGCGCTGTGAGCTGAATCAGGATGAGTTCGAGAACATGCGCGACGCGATCATCGCAGCGGTTGCTTCCGAAAAGGGAACTGCCGGCTCGATCGACGAGATGATGCAGCAGTGGATCGACGAGGCTGACATCAAGACCACCGATGCTTACGACGAGATCACCTATGATAACACTAAGGACTATCTGCCGGCTGACGTGCAGACTGTTCTGAACAGCGATACATCGGATGATGACGGCAATGCGCAGACTGAGGACGCGCAGAGCGAAGACCAGTCCGCGACCGACAGCCAGACCGCGACTGACGAGGCGCAGACGGCTACTACCGAGTCCGCTCAGTAAAACCGCAAAACAGAAAGGACGCTCAAGGAGCGTCCTTTTTTCATGCTTATATGGGGATTTAGAACCCAAACGCCGCATAATCCTCCGGCGTAAAGCGGTGATAGACGGCGTCACCGTCATCATCCAGCTTGATGCAGTAGCGGTAGCTGTCCGGTGTGCCGTCCTCGAAGTATACGAGGTAGTCAAACTCCTCGTTGCCCTCGAGCTTCTCGCAGTGTACTTTGTTGGAAAACTGATGGAACACCGCAAGAATATCGTCAAAGCTGACCGTCAGACCGCGCATTACCTGCAGAAATGCACGCAGAAACGCGGGTTCCGGCAGCTGTTCATGCACATACTGTGTGCCTTCTGCGGGAATGTGGAAGCAGAAACGCTTGTCATCGCGGGTGACTTCGATTGCGCCGAGCGTGCCGGCGGTGTGCGCGGAAAGGGAAGCGAGCGCACGCTCGGTGCTGTCCGCGTCCTCCTCCGGTGTGCCGAGCAGACGCGCCACGGATTCCGTGGGATAATACAGCGTGATCGGGTGGTGGTCGTAGCCAATCTTGATTTGTGCCTCCTGAATGACATCGGTCAGGCTCTTTTCCAGTCGTTTATAATTCACAGAGTTCATAGAGAACACCTCGATAGTTTTTGATTCTATACGATTATAGCATACGATAGGAGAACGCGCAATATCCCGTCAAATGCCGGAAAAGTGTCGAATACGCTCGAATATGCTTGCATATTTTCGGAAAATTCGATATAATATAAACCTGCGACGCTTATCCGAACAAAAATGGCGGGTAAGCGCCTTCTCTTGTCCGAAAGAGAAGAAAAGTGAGGAAGGAATCGGATACATGGAAGTATTTGTTGCATTAATGAACAAAATCGACAGCTGGATCTGGGGTCTGCCCATGCTGGTGCTGCTGTGCGGTACGCATATTTTTATGACGTTCCGCACGGGCTTCATCCAGCGCAAGACCTTCACCGGCATTCGCTTGTCGGTGACAAAGGACCCGGATTCACCGGGTGACGTCAGTCAGTTTCAGGCGCTGACGACTGCACTCGCATCGACCATCGGCACGGGCAACATCATCGGTGTCGGCACGGCCATCTATCTCGGCGGACCGGGTGCTGTGCTGTGGTGCTGGCTGACCGGCGTGTTCGGCATTGCCACAAAGTACGCGGAGAGCCTGATCGCGGTCAAGTACCGCGTGCAGACCGAGGACGGCCGCATGATGGGCGGTGCGATGTACGCGCTTGAGCGCGGCCTCAAGTGGAAGAAGTTCGGCAAGGTGATGGCGGTGCTGTTTGCGCTGTTCGCCATGCTCGCCTCGTTCGGCATCGGCTGCGGCACGCAGATCAACGCGATTGCCGAGGTACTGGAGACCAACCTTCCCATCAGCCTGCCGCGTATTGCAATCGGCATTATTTTCGGCATTATCACCGCGATTATCATTATTGGCGGCATTGAATCCATTGCAGTTGTGTGCGAAAAGCTGGTGCCGCTGATGGCCCTGTTCTATGTGGTCGGCTGCATCGTTATTCTGTGTGCCAACTACGATTTTCTGCTGCCGGCTCTCAAGGCCATTTTCGTGCTGGCGTTCAAGCCGGGCGCGGTGACCGGCGGACTGGTCGGCGGCGGTATCCGTCTGGCGCTGCAGTACGGCGTGGCACGCGGCCTGTTCTCGAATGAGTCCGGTATGGGCTCGGCGCCGTTGGTTGCCAGCGCGGCGCAGACGCGCAATCCGGTGCGGCAGGCGCTCGTTTCTGCGACCGGAACCTTCTGGACGACGGTTGTCGTGTGCCTGATGACCGGTCTGGTGCTCGTCTCCTCGATGATGAAAAATCCGGCGGTCAGCGTGGAAAACATGGCAAACGGCGGTCAGATGACCACGGCGGCATTCGCACAGATTCCGTATATCGGTCCGCTGATTTTGATGGTCAGCATCATTACGTTCGCGTACTCCACCATCCTCGGATGGTCGTACTACGGCGAGCGTGCCGCTGAGTATCTGCTCGGCAAAAAGGCGATTCTGCCGTATAAGGTGCTGTTTATCGCGGTCGTTGTGTGTGCACCCGTGCTTGCACTCGACCTTGTGTGGACCATTGCGGACGTGCTCAATGCCTTCATGACCATCCCGAACCTGATCGCTGTGCTGCTGCTCTCCGGCGTGATTGCGGCAGAGACAAAGCATTATCTGAAGCATCTGGATGAAAAGGATGAGTCTGAGATTCCGGTTGTGGATCGGTAAGTGATTGAAAATGGAGAATGAAATCATTTCATTCTCCATTTTTCATTTTGCGATTCGTTTTCGCCCACCATATGTACGGATGAATGACATGGACAAATGAAATTCGCAGGTGCCGCCCGTAATATCCGAGCAAACGAGTTGTGCGGCACTGTCATCCCCAGGAGACCTTCTCTTGCCCTGCGGGCAATTCACCTTGTGCCGCACCCAGCGTAGAGTAACCCGCATGTGTAGCAGTAAGCTGTCTGTGAACTGCGAATATTTTACGAAAGACACGCAACAGTAACCCGACTGCCGTTCTTCTTTTCGAAGCGGTCGCCGGTCTCTGGTCTGCGCCAGATTAAGAAATAAAGGGAAGCGGGAGTCAAGAGGGTAGAAACCGTAGGTGTCTACCCTTTTGCCCCTACGCCGTGGGTACGGCGAACTCCCGCCGCCCGCAGGCGGTAACTCTTCGCTCGGAAACAACATACCGCTTGCGCGCTTCGCGTACCCAGTCTTGTGGGTGCACAAGTTTTCTTCTGAGGGCATTTCCCTTGCGTAAACGCGCAAAAAGAGGTATACTAACTCTATCTGGACTATTCCACTGGAAGGAGCATCACCGATGCGAGATGGATTTATCAAAATTGCCGCGGCAACGCCTGATCTGCACGCTGCGGACTGTGCATATAATACCTCTGAGATCGTAAAGCTGGCGAAGGAGGCCGCTGCCAAAGGCGCGAAGCTCATCACATTCCCCGAGCTGTGCCTGACCGGCTATACCTGCGGCGACCTGTTCCTGCAGGAAACGCTGCTCGAGGGCGCACTGGACGCGCTGAACACGGTCTGCCGCGAGACCGCAGAGCTTGCGGCTGTCATCGTAGTCGGTCTGCCGCTGCGCGTGCGCGGCAAGCTGTATAATGTGGCCGCTGTCATCAATGCCGGTGACGTGCTGGCGTTCGTGCCGAAAACCCATCTTCCGAACTACTCGGAGTTCTACGAGCAGCGCCATTTTGTATCGGCGGATACGCTGTCCGGCGGAATGGAGAGCGTGGACATCAAGAATGCGGACGGCGAAACCGTCTGTGTACCGCTCGTGACCGACAGCATTTTTCAGTGCGATGAGCAGCCACTGTTCACCTTCGGCGTGGAAATCTGCGAGGACCTCTGGGTGCCGAATCCGCCGTCTACCACGCTGGCGCAGGCTGGCGCGCACATTATCGTCAACCTGTCCGCATCGGATGAGATCATCGGCAAGGCGGGCTACCGCCGCGACCTTGTTCGTCAGCAGTCCGGCCGACTGCTGTGTGCGTACCTGTATGCGGATGCCGGTTTCGGTGAGTCCACGCAAGACCTTGTGTTCGCGGGTCACGACCTCATCGCGGAGAACGGCGCACTGCTGGCCGAGAGCAAGATGTTCTCGCAGGGCATCATTTACGCGGATATCGACCTCCAGCGCCTTGCGCATGAGCGTCAGCGCATGAACACGTTCGAGTCTATCGAGGGCGGCGTGTTCTCGTTCTCGCTCGAGCCGGTGGAGAACGACCTTGTTGACCGTACATTCCCGCGCACGCCGTTCGTTCCGGCGAACAAGGCGCTCCGCGATGAACGCTGCGAGGAGATCCTGACGCTGCAGGCAACCGGTCTGGCGACCCGTCTGCGCCATACGCACGCGAAAACGGCGGTTGTTGGTCTGTCCGGCGGACTGGATTCCACACTCGCGCTCATCGTGCTCGTACATGCGTTTGATATGCTCGAACTCGACCGCAAGGGCATTCTGGCTGTCACCATGCCGTGCTTCGGCACAACCGCCCGTACCAAGGGCAACGCAGAAAAGCTGGCGGAAGCCTACGGCGTTACACTCAAGACCGTGGACATCAAGGCGGCGGTCGATCAGCATTTCATGGACATCGGCCAGTCCAAGGATGATCTGTCTGTCACCTTTGAGAACGGTCAGGCGCGCATGCGCACGCTGGTGCTGATGAACCTCGCCAACAAGAACGGCGGCATGGTGGTCGGCACGGGCGACCTGTCCGAGCTGGCGCTCGGCTGGGCGACCTACAACGGCGACCACATGAGCATGTACGGCGTTAACGGTTCGATTCCGAAAACGCTGGTGCGCTACCTTGTTGCCTATGAGGCCGATCGCACGCTCGGCGAGCTGTCCGACGTTTTGCAGGATGTGCTCGATACCCCGGTATCACCCGAGCTGCTGCCGCCTAAGGACGGCGAAATCAGCCAGAAGACCGAGGATCTGGTCGGCCCGTACGAGCTGCACGACTTTTTCCTGTATTACATGCTGCGTTTCGGCTATCCGCCGCGCAAGATCTTCCGTGCCGCACACAAGACCTTCGAGGGCGTGTATGACGACGCGACCATCAAGAAGTGGCTGACGACCTTTATGCGCCGCTTCTTTACGCAGCAGTTCAAGCGCTCCTGCCTGCCGGACGGCCCGAAGGTCGGCACCGTAACGCTTTCGCCGCGCGGCGACTGGCGTATGCCGTCGGATGCAGTATCCGCGCTGTGGCTCAGAGAAGCGGAGAGCCTGTAACAGAATTTTTGACATAGGGCGGGTACTCCCGCCCTATGATATTCCAATACAAAGGAGAATCTCCTTTTGAAGAATTTAATTCGCGGCATAGCGGTACTGCTGACAGCGGTATTTCTGTGCTTCAACATCTATTATGAGTTAGCACCCGGAATCACCGTTGCACCCGAGCAGAAATTCATGTTTGCAGCGATTTTTGCGATGCTTTTGCGTGCTGCGCTGTTCTGCGGCGTGCCGGACAATACGCGTCCGACACGGCGGCGGCTGTACATGCTGGTGCTGTTTCTGTACTACATATGGGTGCTGCTGAATGTGCTGTTTTTCGATAACGCATTCGGCCGCGGATTTGGCCATACCTCGCTCGATATGGTGAATCTGGAGCCGCTCCGCACGGTGAAAAATTACCTGTTAGCCTACGGCTACGGCAATATCTCACTGCGGCTTGTGGTGCTCAATCTGGCAGGCAACCTGATTGCGTTTGCACCGATGGGCGTGTTCCTGCCCGCACTGTTCCGATGGCAGAGAAGCATTTTCTTCTTCACGGCGTCGCTCACGCTGAGCATCACGGCAGTGGAGGTGCTGCAGATCTACACCGGCACCGGCTCGTGCGATGTGGATGATCTCATTCTCAATCTGGCAGGTGCGCTGCTTGTGTTCGTTATCTGCCGGATTACGCCGTTGTGGCACCGGATTTGCAGTGTCAATCCAAGACCGAAGAAATGATGAAATGACAACCGGCTGCAAAGGCAGTCGGTTTTTCATTGACAAACCCTGGCTGCCGTTATAAACTTTAACTGAATAAAAAACAAAAGACAGGGGGAACCCATTCATGTTTGATACCGTACTCATCGCCGGTCTGGGCCTGATGGGCGGCTCGATGGCGAAAACCATCAAGGCGCGCACACTCAGCCGCGTTTTGGGCTGGAACCGCACGCGTGCAACCGCAGAGCAGGCACTGGCTGACGGCTCGATTGACGCGATTGCGACCGAAGCGCTGTACAAGGAGGCTGACCTTGTTATCATCGGTCTGTACCCGCAGGCAACGGTGGACTGGCTGCTTGAGAACATGCCGAAGATGAAAAAGGGCTGCGTGATCGTGGATATGGTCGGCGTCAAGCAGTTTATGGTCGATCATCTGGAGCAGGCGGCGCTCGACGCCGGTGTGCACTACGTCGGCGGCCATCCGATGGCGGGCCGTGAGTTCTCCGGTCTGGATTTTGCCCTGTCGACCCTGTTTGACGGTGCGAGCATGATCTTTGTGCCGACAAAGAGCAGCACCGAGCGTGTGCTTGAGCAGCTGGAAGCGTACTTCATGTCGCTCGGCTTCGGTCAGACCGTGCGCTGCACCGCGCAGCAGCACGATCACATGATCGCGTTTACCTCGCAGCTGGCGCATGTGGTTTCCTCGGCGTACATCAAAAGTCCGGAGGCAGACAAGCACAACGGCTATTCGGCGGGCAGCTACAAGGATCTGACGCGTGTTGCCAAGCTGAATGAGACCATGTGGAGCGAGCTGTTCCTGTGCAACGCAGAGCCGCTTGCGGAGGAGATTGATGAGGTCATCAAGCACCTTGACGAATACCGCAAGGCCATCCGTGCAGGAGACCGCGAGGAACTGACCATTCTGCTGAGAGACGGACGTGAGCGCAAGGAAAGACTGGGTTAATCAGGAATTCGGAACGATACGAAAGGGACAATGCCTGTGTGCGTTGTTCCTTTCCTTTTGCGCGGATTCGGGAAATTGTTAAGGAAACAGGTCGCAGAACGTAAATTTTTGCGCATACCTCCAAAATCCTGCGGCTGTCCGCGCAATCCATTTACATAGGAATTTGTTTTTGTTATAATTTATTTGCATGAAATCAGAAAGTGTTTTGCTAAGGGGAATGAATGGCACGGCACTTTACAGGACAACACAAAGGAGTGTGGGTATGCAAGAGAAAATTTCTATGGACGCGGCGCACGATTTTGAGGCAAAAATGCCTCTATCGCGCAAGATTCCGCTGGGACTGCAGCACGTTTTTGCGATGTTCGTCGGCAACCTGACACCGCTGCTCATCATTATGGGTGCGTGCGGCATTGCAGGCGGCGAGTTCGCGGACCTGCAGGTAAGCGTTCTGCAGAACGCGATGTTCGTAGCCGGCGTGGTAACGCTGGTGCAGCTGTTTTCCATCGGCCCGATCGGCGGCAAGGTGCCGATCATCATGGGTACAAGCTCGGGCTTTATCGGCGTGTTCAACAGCGTTGCAGCTACCATGGGCGGCGGTGTAATTGCGTATGGCGCGATTATGGGCGCGTCTATTCTCGGCGGTCTGTTTGAAACTGTTCTCGGCTTCTTCCTCAAGCCGCTGCGCAAGTTTTTCCCGGCGGTCGTTACCGGCACGGTCGTGCTGAGTATCGGTCTGTCGCTGATCTCGGTCGGCATCAATTCCTTCGGCGGCGGCAACTCTGCGAAGGATTTCGGCTCGATGGAAAATCTGCTGCTGGCGCTGTTCGTGCTGGTGGTTATTCTGGTCGTTAAGCACGGCTGCAAGGGCTTCCTTGGTTCGTCCGCGATCTTTGTCGGCATTATTGCAGGCTACATTGCGGCAATCATCATGGGTCTGGTTCTGCCGACCACCGCAGTTGACGCGGACGGTGTAGAATTCACCAAGGCATGGGTACTCAACTGGGACAAGGTAGCACAGGCCAGCTGGTTTGCCATCCCGAAGCTGATGCCGGTAAAGCCGGTGTTTGATCTGCGCGCCATCCTGCCGGTACTGGTTATGTTTATTGTTACCGCAGTCGAGACCGTCGGCGATATTTCGGGCGTTATGGAAGGCGGCATGGGCCGTGAGGCAACCGACAAGGAGCTGTCCGGCGGTGTAGCCTGCGACGGTATCGGCTCGTCGTTTGCGGCGCTGTTCG
The DNA here is from genome assembly GCF_977037065.1 of Butyricicoccus sp. Classification (NCBI taxonomy): domain Bacteria; kingdom Bacillati; phylum Bacillota; class Clostridia; order Eubacteriales; family Butyricicoccaceae; genus Butyricicoccus; species Butyricicoccus sp. Next base: position 16,106 of record NZ_CDRQNY010000005.1, read on the forward strand.
GCGTACTGCCGAACACCTCGTTCAGCCAGAACGTAGGCCTTGTTACCATGACCAAGGTTGTCAACCGTGGTGCACTGTCCGTCGGCGCAATCTTCCTCATTTTGTGCGGCCTGATTCCGAAGCTGGGCGCGATCGTGTCCATTATGCCGCAGTCTGTGCTCGGCGGTGCGGCTGTTATGATGTTCTCGTCCATCGTGATCAGCGGTATCCAGCTGATCACCAAGGAGGAGATGACGCCGCGTAATCTGACCATCGTGTCGGTTGCTCTGGGTGTCGGCTACGGCATGGGTGCCAATATGACCATTCTGGCACAGGCGCCGCAGGCGGTTCAGCTGATTTTCGGCGGTTCCGGTATTGTACCGGCAGCGTTTGTTGCGATTCTGCTGAATATCGTGCTCCCGAAGGATAAGAAAACCGAAGCATAATGCAAAACCCCGGAAAGAAGTTCTTTCCGGGGTTTTTAACTGCAAATGGAGAATTGAGGATGGAAAATGATTGTAACGGTCAACCATTCGCCATTCCGATTGAGAGAGGCGTAAAATGATACCGCAGGGTGCGGCGACCTCGGCACACCGTGTAAACCGACTGCACAAACGTAACCGTAGGGGCGCACAAGGTGCGCCCATGTAATGCCACATCAAATGGTTGGCATCACCGATAAAATGAATCGTTTTGAAAAATCATTTTTAATTTTGCGAGAACGTCCGGCGTATCCGCGTCCATCAATTCCGCCGGATGCTTTACGGGAAACAGCGCAACCTGTTCCGCATGCCGTTTGACAACTACGCCGCCGCCCTTGCCTTCGGGAAGAGAACGCAATTCCTCAAAATAATTCGCGCCGAACAGCACGGGACTGCCCGGCGTACCGCTTTGCGGTTCGCATAGACGAAAAATCCGTGATCGTTTCTCCGGCTGTGCACAGAATGCCGCAGCCATACCGTCGAGCGTTTTCCTCGTCAGCAGCGGCTGATCACCCGGCAGAAACACGCAGCCGGACATGGCAGGAAACCGCGGCAGCAGGCACTCCAGTCCAAGCCGCACGGTGTCGCTGCGAAAGGGAAGGGCATGGTGCAGGACAGGAATGTCGCATTCCTCACACAATGCCTGCACCTCGGTCGAGCGGGTAACGACCACGCGGTGCAGCCCCGCTGTCACGGCAAACGCACGGCAGAGCAGCGGTTTTCGGTCAAATTCGGCGAGCAGCTTGTTGGAGCCAAACCGTTTTGCCAGTCCGGAGGCCATGATCACACATCCGATTTCGCTTTTCATCGGGGAAAAACTGCGGATAGAGCTGTTTTCCTGCCTGTTTGCAGGCGTCACGATACTGCTCATAGCGATAGAGAAACTCCTTTGCCTCGTCGGTAAGTACGCTGCCGCCGCCGCCTTTGCCGCCGATCTTGCGCTCGGTGAGCGCAAAACCGAGCACCTGCTCGGCATGACGGACGAGTCCGAGCGCCTTGGTGTATGCCATCTGCATGGACTGCGCGGCGGCGCGAAGCGATCCGGTCTGCTCGATGGCATGCAGCAGGCGGCACGGCCCCTCACCGAAAAAGCGTTCGCCGTTCTCATCGAACAGCGTCACGAGGATATTTGGCTGCATGGCGGCTCCTTTCCCACAACTTTTTCTTTTCCGTTGTATTTTGATATTCACAACGGCATTATAGCAGATTTTGTGGTAAAATAAAAGTAGTATACTGAAAAGATCACACATTCCCCTGAAAGAGAGAGGATATAACGTATGTTGACGATACGGGAATACAAAAAAGCCGAGTCGCTCGAGGAAGCGTATACGCTCAACCAGAAAAAGTCCAACCGTGTAATCGGCGGCATGATCTGGCTCAAAATGGAGACGCTGAATGTCGGCACGGCAATCGACCTGTCCGGTCTGGGACTGGACACCATCGAGGAGACCGACACCGAGTTCCGGATCGGTGCGATGGCCTCGCTGCGCGCGCTGGAGCTGCACGAGGGTCTGGCAGCCTACACGAACGGCGCTATGCGCGAGTCTGTGCGCCATATTGTCGGCGTGCAGCTGCGCAATCTTGCGACGGTCGGCGGCAGCCTGTACAGCCGGTTCGGCTTTTCCGATGTGCTGACCATGTTCCTCGTGCTGGATGCACAGGTAGAGCTGTACAAGGGCGGCATTGTGCCGCTTTCCGAGTACGCTGAAAGACCCAAGGACCGCGATATTCTGGTGCGCGTGATCGTTCCCAAGCGAAAGGCGAAGTTCAATTACCAGTCTGTCCGCATCAGCCAGACCGATATTCCGGTGCTGACCTGTGCGTCCGTCAAGGATGAGAACGGCTACCGGTTCGCCATCGGTGCACGGCCGGGACGCGCACAGATTTATACACAGCCTGTGGATAAATCGGCGGAGCAGATGGCGGAAGCCGTTCAGGCGGAAATCAAGACCGGCAGCAGCCTGCGCGGCAGTGCGGAGTACCGCAGACACCTCGCGGGTGTGCTGGTGCGCCGCGCGGTGCAGGCGCTCGATGCACAGTAAAGGAGGGGACAGAAATGCTTATCACGATCACACTGAACGGAAAAAAGGTAACGGACGATGTCGCGGCGGATACGCTGCTCATTGATTTCGTTCGGGGTCACGGCTGCCTGAGCGTCAAGCGCGGCTGTGAGACTGCAAACTGCGGTCTGTGCACCGTATTTATGGACGAAAAGCCCGTGCTGTCCTGCTCGGTGCTGGCAGCGCGCGCAAGCGGGCACAATATCACGACCTTGGAGGGCTTGCAGGGCGAAGCCGCCGAATTCGGTGCGTTCATCGCGGATCAGGGTGCGGAGCAGTGCGGCTTCTGCAATCCCGGCTTTATGATGAACGCGATCGCGCTGTTCCGCGAAAAGCAGGACCCGACCGACGAGGAGATCAAGGAATATCTGGCGGGCAATCTGTGCCGCTGCTCGGGGTATGAGGGACAGCTGCGCGGCATCCGCGCATATCTCGACTGGAAAAAGCAGAGAGAGGAGGACGCACAGTGAAGGTAGTCAATCAGCCGCTCCGTAAAAAGGATGCAATGCAGCTTGTGACCGGTCAGCCGGTGTATGTGGACGATGTAACGCCGCGCGACTGCCTGTGCGTCAAGCTGCTGCGCTCGCCGCACGCGAACGCCATCGTCAAGTCTATCAACAAGACCGCCGCGATGAAAGTCCCCGGCATGGAGGCCATCTTCACTTGGGAGGATGTCGATCAGGACGGCCGCCGCTATACGCAGGCCGGTCAGACTTATCCGGAGGCCAGTCCATATGACCGCCTTGTTATCGACCGTCATGTGCGCTTTGTCGGTGATGTGGTTGCCATCCTTGCCGGTGCGGACGAAAAATGCGTGGATAAGGCGATGAAGCTGGTCAAGGTGGAGTACGAGGTGCTCGAACCGGTGCTCGATTTCCACACGGCAAAGGACAATCCGGTGCTCGTGCATCCGGAGGACAACTGGGAGAGCCTTGCGCCGGTCGGCGCGGACAACAAGCGCAACCTGTGCGCGCACGATGAATGCGGCAACGGCGATATTGATGCGGTCCTCGCGAACTGCGATGTTGTTATCGACCGCGTGTATCACACGCAGGCATGCCAGCAGGCGATGATGGAAACCTTCCGCACCTACTGCGAGATTGACACCTACGGCCGCCTGCATATCATCAGCTCGACGCAGATCGTGTTCCACACCCGCCGAATCGTGGCGAACGCGCTGCATATCCCGAAAAGCAAGGTGCGCGTCACCAAGCCGCGCATCGGCGGCGGTTTCGGCGCCAAGCAGACCGCGGTCAGCGCAGTGTATCCGGCGTTTGTCACCTGGATGACGAAAAAGCCGTCCAAGATCATCTTCAGCCGCGTGGAGAGCCAGATTGCATCTTCGCCGCGCCACGAGATGGAAATGCACGTCCGTCTGGGCGCAAACAAGGACGGCATCGTGCGCGGCATCGACCTGTACACGCTGTCCAACACCGGCGCTTACGGTGAGCACGGCCCGACAACGGTCGGTCTGTCCGGTCATAAGTCGATTCCGCTGTACGGCAAGGCCGAGGCATTCCGCTTTACGAGTGACGTTGTGTACACCAATCACATGTCGGCGGGCGCGTACCGTGGCTACGGCGCAACGCAGGGCCTGTTCGCGGTGGAGAGCGCGGTGAACGAGCTGGCGAACATCCTCGGCATGGACCCGTTCAAAATCCGTGAGATGAATATTACGCACGAGGGTGAGATCATGCCCGCGTACTACGGTCAGCTGAACACAAGCTGTGCGCTCGACCGCTGTCTGGCGCGCGTGCACGACATGATCGACTGGGATAACAAGTATCCGTGCCGGGACATGGGAAACGGCAAGATTCGTGCGGTCGGCATGGGCATGGCGATGCAGGGCTCGGGCATCACGAGCATGGACGTCGGCAGTGCGACGCTCAAGGTCAACGATGAGGGATTTTACACGCTGCTCATCGGTGCGGCTGACATGGGCACCGGCTGTGATACCACGCTTGCGCAGATCGCGGCAGAGGTGCTTGAGTGTCCGCTTGACAACATTACCACGCTGAGTGCGGACACCGACTGGTCGCCGTATGATTCCGGCTCGTATGCATCGAGTACAATCTATGTCACCGGCAAGGCGACCGAGAAGTGCGCGCTCGAGCTGCGCGGCAAAATCTGTGCGCTCGGCGCAAAGCTGCTCGGCTGCGATAAGGAGCAGGTCAGCTTCGACGGCAGGGAAGTCCGCGTAGAGGAAGGCGAGAACGCAGGCAAGACCATTAGCCTGAGTGATATTGCGACGGCTTCCATGAACGGCAACAGCATCGAGCTGCAGGCGACGGTTACGCATTCGTCCGAGATTTCGCCTCCGCCGTATATGGTCGGTGCGGCTGAGATCGAGGTGGATACCGAAACCGGCGAGGTAACCCTGCTGGATTACGCTGCGGCAGTGGACTGCGGTACGCCCATCAACCCGAACCTGACGCGCGTGCAGGCCGAGGGCGGCATTGCGCAGGGCATCGGCATGACGCTGACCGAGAGCGTTACCTACGATGACCGCGGCTATCCGATGGAGAATTCGCTTTTCCAGTATAAGATTCCCGCACGCGTGGACATCGGCAAGATCCGCGTGGAGTTCGAGAACAGCTACGAGGGCGAAGGCCCGTTCGGTGCGAAATCCATCGGCGAGGTTGTTATCAATACACCGCTGCCGGCGATTTCGGATGCAATCCGAAATGCCGTAGGCAAGCGGTTCTATGAGCTTCCCATCACGCCGGAAAAGATTGCGATGGCAGCGATGGAGCAAAAGTAAGTGCAAAAAAGAACGTATCCGATCGGATACGTTCTTTTTCTTTGCCGCAGATGTCAAAATCTGTAGGGCGCGACGACTCGGCGAGCCGTTGTAACGGGTTGCAGATGGTTTACACGGCGTGCCGAGGTCGTCACGCCCTACGGCAAACACATTAAATCACGTTAAAATATCAACCCAAAGGTCGTTGTAATACTGGTTGATTTCTGTCGGCAGATTGGTATACGCCTCAGTTGGATACTGCGTAATATCCGGGAAATACAGCGGGTCGCTGGTGATTTCCTCGTCCAGTTCGTTATAGACCTCGGTCTGCGGACTGGAATAGCCGATATACTCCCAGTTTGCCATCGCCGCCTCGGTCGAGCACATGAAGTTGATGAACTTTTCCGCGCCCGAAACGTTCTTCGCGTTCTTCGGGATACACATGGCATCTACAAACAGGTTGGTGCCCTCCTTCGGAACGTAGAATGCGAGGTCGGGATTTTCGTCGATCATCGTGACGGCATCGCCATTATAGTACGGTGCGGCCACAATTTCCTCACTCGGCAGTTTTTCGAGAATCTGGTCCATCCAGATGCCCTGATATACCGGTTTTCCGGCGATGATAAGGTCAGCCGCCTCGCGCAGCTCGTCCTTGTCGGTGGTGTTGAGCGAATAGCCAAGGTACATCAGCGCGATGCCGAGCGCGTCGCGCGAGTTGTTGAACATCGCGGTGCGGTTGGTGTATTTGGGGTTCCACAGCAGATCCCACGAGCCGATATCCGCTTTATCAACGTACTTGGTGTTGTACACGATGCCGACCACGCCCCAGGTGTAGGGCACGGAATACTTCTGCTCGGGATCGAAGTCTAGATGGGTGTATTTCTCATCGATCAGCTTCATATTCGGAATATGGTCGTAGTTGAGCGGCTGAAGCATATCCTCGTCGATAAAGCGCGAAATCGCGTAGTCGGACGGGATAATGACGTCGTAGCTCGTGGTCTGGATGCGCGAATACAGGTTTTCATTGGAATCAAAGGTGTTGTAGATAACCTTGATGCCGGTTTCTTTCTCGAACTGGTCGATGAGGTCGGTGTCGATGTACTCGCCCCAGTTATACACGTTGAGCACCTCCGCCGAGGATGCATTGCCGCAGCCGGAGAGCAGTCCGGTGCACATCGCGCCGCACAGCAGCAGGGAAAGCATACGTTTTTTCACGGCTGCATCGCTCCTTTCCGGCGGGCGGCTTCGCGGCGTTTCTCGTCGCGGGACTGACGCACATTGATGACGATAAGCAGCACCAGCACGATCAAAAACAGAATGGTCGAGATGGCGTTGATCTTCGGTGTCATGCGGTGGCGCGTCATGGAGTAGATAACGACTGACAGCGGCTGACTGGTCGTGCCGGCGGTAAAGTAGGAGACCACAAAATCGTCGATTGACATGGTGAACGCCATGATAGCGCCCGTGACGATGCCCGGCATAATCTCCGGCAGGATGACCTTGTGGAGCGCCTGATGCGGTGTAGCGCCGAGGTCGAGCGCGGCTTCATAGGCGTTTTTATCCAGCTGGCGCAGCTTGGGCATGACGTTGAGAACGACATACGGTGTGCAGAACGTAACATGCGCGAGGATAAGGGTCAGGTAGCCCTTGTCCAGACCTATGGCGGCGAACAGCAGCATGAACGTCACGCCCATGATGGTATCCGAGGAGGACATCGGGATGTTGTTGACGGTCAGGTAAGCCGCCTTGGCTCTGCGGCCCATGTTGTGGATGCCGATGGCGGCAATCGTGCCGAGCACGGTTGCAATCGCGGCAGCGGCAACAGCCACGAGCAGCGTGACATACAGCGAATGGAGAATATCCGCATCGCGGAACAGCTCGACATACCAGCGGGTGGTAAAGCCGTTCCACAGGCGGCGCGACTTGGAATCGTTGAACGAGAAGATCATCAGCACAACGATAGGCGCGTACAGGAACAGGAAAATCAGCAGCAGATAGAAGTTTTTGAAAAACTTTTTCACAGCAGCAGACCTCCTTCCTCGGAGGAGCCGTCATCGAACTTGTTCATGATCCACATACAGATAAAGATGAGGATGATCATTACGAGCGCGATTGCCGAGCCGAGGTGCGGGTTGTACGCACCGCCCATGAACTGCAGGTCGATAAGGTCGCCGACGAGCAGGTTTTTGCCGCTGCCGAGCATCTGCGAAATAACGAAGGTGGAGACAGACGGCACAAATACCATTGTAATGCCGGAAATCACACCGGGAATGCTCAGCGGGAAGATGACGCGGCGGAATACAAGGTGCGTCGGCGCGCCGAGGTCCTGCGCGGCTTCGATCAGCTTGCGGTCGAGCTTGATGAGCACGGTATAGATGGGCAGCACCATGAACGGCAGAAAGTTGTACACCATGCCGAGCACGATCGCGCCCTGCGTGTTGATGAGCGGAATATAATCCAGCGAATAGCCGAAATGGCTCTGCAGGAACGAGATAAGTCCGATGGAGCGGAAAAACTGGTTGATGAAGCCGTTGTTCTCCAGAATGGACATCCATGCGTAGGTGCGGAGCAGAAAGTTTATCCACATCGGCAGCATAATCAGCATCATGCAAAGGCTCTGTTTGCTGGCCGACAGGCGGCTCATCAGATACGCCATCGGGTAGCCGAGCGCAAGGCACACCACGGTAGAGAGAAACGCCAGCCAGAATGACCGTCCGAAAATCGGCAGGTAGCCGGGCAGATAGCTGAAATTATGCAGCGTAAAGCCGCCGTCCGCATTGTGGAACGCGTAGACCACGACCATCAGAATCGGTGCAAGGATAAATACGGCGAGCCACACGCCGTAGGGATAGGCAAAGGACTTTTTCACGCTTGCGCCTCCGCACTCTTGTGCATGATGTGGATGTCAAACGGAATGACGGACAGACCGACCGTCTTGCCGACCGACTCCGCCATGGTGGAATGCACCATGAAGGTGAAGAACTGAGTGCGAACCATCATCTCGTAGTGCACGCCCTTGAATACGATGGACTCAACAACGCCCTGCAGCAGACCGTCACCGGCGTAAACGATTTTAAGATCCTCCGGACGGATAACAACATCGACCGGCGTATTCGTCTCGAAGCCCTTGTCCACGCACTCGAAGGTGCGGCCGCAGAACTCGACCTTGCAGTCCTCGAGCATCACGCCGTCAATGATATTGGATTCACCGATGAAATCCGCAACAAAGGCGTTGACCGGCTCGTTGTAGATATCGGTCGGGCTGCCGACCTGCTGGATAACGCCGTGGTTCATAACGACAACGCGGTCACTCATCGTCAGCGCCTCTTCCTGATCGTGGGTGACGTAGATAAAGGTGATGCCGGTGCGCTGCTGAATACGCTTCAGCTCGATTTGCATGTCCTTGCGCAGCTTGAGGTCGAGCGCGCCGAGCGGCTCGTCGAGCAGCAGCACACGCGGTTCGCACACCAGCGCACGCGCGATGGCGACACGCTGCTGCTGGCCGCCGGAAAGGCTGGTCACATCGCGGTTTTCAAAGCCGCGCAGACCAACCAGCTCGAGCATTTCTGCGGTTTTGCGCTTGATATCTGCGCGGTCCAGCTTTTTGATGTGCAGACCGAATGCAATATTCTCCGCAACATTCAGGTGCGGGAACAGCGCATAACGCTGGAATACGGTGTTGATCTCGCGCTGATACGGCGGAACATCGTTCAGGCGCTTGCCGTCGAAGAACACATCGCCGGAATCCGGCTGCTCAAAGCCGCCGATGATGCGCAGTGTGGTCGTTTTGCCGCAGCCGGACGGACCGAGCAGGGTCACGAACTCGCGGCGCTTGATGGACAGCGAAATGCCGCGCAGCACAGGCGTTCCGTCAAATTCTTTTTTCAGGTTTTGCAGATCGACCAGATTTTGATTCAATCCTCATCACTCTCCCCAAACAGGTAGCAGCCCCAAACCGAGCGGGTCAGGCTCGGTTTGGGGTCGCGCTATATATTGTAGCAAATAAATTTTTATCATATAATAGTATAGGGAAATGCCATAAAAGTCAAGGTGATACGCAGATTCTGCTCGCAAAAAGCAGGGAAATTCGAGGGGAGGATGCTCGATTTGGAGGATTTGCCAGCTTTGTTATGTAAAACATACAAGCTGAAATGGTTTAATTTGTACACTTCGCAAACGGACACTGTTAAATATGCACAAAAAGATGGCGCTTTGATTGGTGAAGGTTCATAAAATATGGCTCTTGTAACAGAGGCGGTTATCGTGTATTATAATACCTGTGATCAGGAAATGATCCAAACACAAAAACGTAATTTAGTCATTAACTTTTAAGGAGTTGTATATATCATGATGAAGGGTTTCTTTAATGGTCTGGTAAGCGCACGCATGATGGAGCTGGATAACGGCCGTTCTTTCTCTAAGGCTCGCAAGGCAGAGCGCACTGCTAAGTAAGCGGTAATCAAACCGAATTTATAAAGGCTTCCCGGAACAGATGGCCGGGAAGCCTTTTTCTTTGTGTGACAGGATTGTGTTGGCTTTTACCGATAGAATGTGGTACACTTAAAAACATACGGTATTCAGGGGTAAAGGGGATAGGACGTTGCAGTTTATCAAACGGTTTCGGGTAGGTCAGCGCGCCATCAAGACTGCGGTATCGGTCGGTCTGGCGCTTGCACTGGCGATGGTGCTGGGTTCCAGCCTGCCTATTTTTGCAGCCATCGGTGCAATTTCGGTGATGAGCCGTACCTGGGTGGATTCACTCAAGGAGAGCCTCAATCAGATAGCGGGTACATTTCTGGGCTATCTGATCGCATGTGTGTTTGTTACCGTGCTGCCCAATCCAACGTTTTTCGTGTGGATGGCGCTCGGCGTGCTGTGTGTGATTTCGCTGTGTATCGGTCTCAAGCTGAATTTTGCGATTCCGCTGGCGAGCATCGTGTTTGCGGATGTGTGCCTGTATACCGGCGGAGATTCAATCGTGTATGGCTTCCACCGCTTCACGGATACACTGGTCGGTCTGGTGGTGGCGCTGCTCGTCAATGTGGTGATTCGGCCGTATAACAACCGCCAGAAGATCATCAATACGATGGATGAGATTCAGAAAATGTTTCTGCCGCTGCTGCAGTCGCGTGTGCTCGAGCATCGTTATCCGGATCTGACGCCGCTGACTGAGAAAATGACCTCGCTTGCGTCCGAGCTGCGTATTTTCGAGAAGCAGCCGGTAGCGCTGTGGCAGCATGCCGTGCGTGTTGCCGCCCGACGGCAGGAGGCCGCCTATCTGCGCGGCTGCGAGCAGCTGCTTGCCAAAATGTGCGGTGAGCTGGCGGCGCTGTGCAATATGGACTCCAATCCGGCACCCGGAGAGGAGAGTATAGAGCGATTGGAGGCACATGGTCTTACCGCGCCGGAAAACCTTAAGGATTACTGCCGGTGCTCGCCGGTGGATGCACAGGTTATGGATTTTCATATCGGCAATCTGCTCGATGCGTATGATTTTCTGACCGCGTTTCATCATGTGTAGGGCGAGTGTGTCTTGACAAATGAGCGGTCAGGCGCGTATAATAAAGGTACAAAAAGGACGCTGTTTTAGCAGTCAGCCCTTTACTTGGTCAACTTTTTTGATGACCGTTCGGTGGCCGCCGGACGGTCATCGCGCTTTTATAAAGAAGATGTACAGTACGATGACCGCACAAATAAAAAGCTGGAGTGCTTTCCTCTTCATCTGCGCTCACCTCCTTTCACCCACAGACTGTGGGGAGGGAGAAGGGCTGACCGCCGTTGCAACAGCGTCCTGTGGAATGACAAGTATTCCACGAGTTCATTATAGCATGAATTGTCGAACTTTGTCTATATAGGTGAACAGGTAAGAACGCCTTCTGCACCGGTCGGCTTGACTTCTCCTCACAAAATGGTTATAATAAAATCATTATAATCGTTATTTATGCGATGACGCAGGAAAAGTAACCGGCTCGCCTTGCGCGAAAGAGAGAAGCTCCTCGGCTGAAAGGGCTTTGCGCGGGAAACGGTGAAGTGCGCCTGCCGAGCAACAGGGTCAAACGCCCTGCGGAAAGTGCCCGTTACCGCACTGCACGAGCGAAAAATCGGAGTGGAACCGCGTTTGTACGCCTCCCGAGGGAAGAATATCCCCTGGGAGGCTTTTTTTATTCCCGAAACTCCGCATAGCTTTCCTGAAAACCATCAAAAGGAGATAAAAATCATGAAACTCTACAACACGCTGACCCGTCAGAAGGAGGAATTCGTTCCGATCACGCCGGGCGAGGTAAAGATGTATTCCTGCGGTCCGACGGTATACAACTATTTCCATGTCGGCAACGCACGTCCGTTCATCATTTTCGATCTGCTGCGCCGTTACTTCGAGTACCGCGGCTACAAGGTTGAGTTCGTTCAGAACTTCACCGACATTGACGACAAGGTAATCAACAAGGCGAACGAGGAAGGCGTGGACTTCAACACCATCGCTGAGCGTTATATTAAGGAATATTTCGTTGATGCACAGGGTCTGGGCGTCAAGAAGGCGACCGTGCACCCGCGTGCGACCGAGACCATGGACGCTATTATTGATATTGTTGAGCGCCTGATCGAGAACGGTCACGCTTATGTTGCTGAGAACGGCGACGTATACTTCCGCACCAAGTCCTTCCCCGAGTATGGCAAGCTGTGCCACCAGCCGATGGAGGAGCTGCAGGCCGGTGCCCGCATTTCTGTCGGTGAGGTCAAGGAGGATCCGATGGACTTCGCGGTCTGGAAGGCTGCAAAGCCGGGTGAGCCGGCTTGGGATACGCCGTGGGGCAGCAAGGGCCGCCCGGGCTGGCATATTGAGTGCTCGGCTATGGCGAACAAGTACCTCGGCAAGACCATCGACATCCATTCCGGCGGTCTTGATCTGATTTTCCCGCATCACGAGAACGAGATCGCACAGTCCGAGTGTGCAAACGGCTGCACCTTTGCGCATTATTGGCTGCACAACGGCTTCCTGACCATCGACAATGAGAAAATGTCCAAGTCCAAGGGCAACTTCTTCATGGTCCGCGACGCAGCAAAGCAGTTCGGCTATGAGACCATCCGCATGTTTATGCTGAGCGCGCACTACCGCACTCCGCTTAACTACTCCGCTGAGTCGCTTGAGATGAACAAGGCCTCCCTTGCCCGTCTGTACGAGGCCCGCAATAATATGGAGTTCCGCATCGAGAAGGCATCCGGCGACACCATGACCGCCGAGGAGACCGAGAAGCTGGAGGCTCTGAAGGGCTACAAGCAGAAGTTCATCGACGCAATGGACGACGACCTGAACACCGCAGACGCACTGTCCGCCATCTTCGAGCTGACCCGCGAGATCAACGCGTACAACGGCTCGCATCAGGACGCAACTAAGGCATTCCTGACCGCAGCGCATGACCTGTTCATGGAGCTGACCGGTGTGCTCAATCTGGTGCAGAACCGTGACGATGCGGTTGATCCGGACGCAGAGAAGATTGAGGAGCTGATCGCGCAGCGCGCCGCAGCTAAGAAGGAGAAGAACTTCGCTGAGGCAGACCGTATCCGCGGTGTGCTGGCTGATATGGGCGTTACCATTAAGGATACCCGTCAGGGCACGCAGTGGAGCCGCAATTAAATCGCAAATCCTGACTATTTGATAGAGAAAGTCCTCTGTTCGTGTGTGGATAGAGGACTTTTTGCGTGTTTCCGCACTGGCAGGGCATCTTGCTGACGCAGCCCGCGTGTACCGGTCAACCGGTGCTAAGGCAACACTGCAGGCGACTTTTTCGCTTCAAATTGATAAAATCTTTGCACGCTGCAAATAAAAATCTTGCGTGATATCAGGATGAACAAGCGGAAAACCTGCAAAAAAGCGGTTTTTGTCGGTTTATACAAGTGTCGTTGATTGACATTTTTGCAGGATTGCGGTACAATATATTCATTATCTAATTTATTGGGACGGAAAGGAGAAGGCGGAATGACGATTCAGCCTGATTATGTAAAGGAAGAACTTTTGCATGAACTGAGTGAGAGCTTTCGTATGCACAACCAGCTCCCACCCGATCTGTTTACGCGCTACCGCATCAAGCGCGGCTTGCGTAACGCGGACGGTACCGGTGTTCTGGTCGGTGCTTCTCATCTGGGCAATGTACACGGTTATATCGTCAACGAGGGCGAGCGTGAGCCGATCGAAGGCCGCCTGACCTATCGCGGATATAATGTATATGACCTGATTCACGGTCTGGAGCAAGAAAACCGCTTCGGCTTTGAGGAGATCGGTTATCTGCTTATGTGCGGCAAGCTGCCGAGCCGCCGTCAGTTGGCGGAATTTCAGCATACCATTGGTCTGGAGCGTGCCCTGCCGGACAACTTCACCGAGGATATGATCATGCGTGCGCCGAGCCGCGACATCATGAACAAGCTGGCAAGCGCAACGCTGGCACTGTATTCCTATGATGCGAACCCGGATGAAACCACGGTCGAGAACATCATGCGTCAGGGCATCAGCCTGATGGCTAAGTTCCCGGTTATCATTTCGCACGCGTATCAGGCAAAACGCCGCTACTTTGATAATGATTCCATGTTCCTGCATGTGCCGGATTCGAACCGTTCGACTGCAGAGAATATTCTGCACCTCATCCGTCCGACCGGCGAATTCAACGATGACGAGGCTAAGCTGCTTGACCGCTGTCTGATCCTGCACGCCGAGCATGGCGGCGGCAACAACTCGTCTTTCACCGTGCGTGTTACTTCTTCGTCCGGTACGGATACCTATTCGGCGATCGCGGCTGCGGTTTCCTCGCTGAAGGGCCCGCGCCACGGCGGTGCAAACCTGCGCGTCGTCAAGCAGTTTGAGGAGATGAAGGAGAATATCCACAACTGGAAGGACGAGACCGAGGTCGGCAATTATCTGCGCAAGATTCTGAATAAGGAAGCAGGCGACGGCTCCGGCTTGATCTACGGCATGGGCCATGCGATTTACACCTTGAGCGACCCGCGTGCCGTTGCACTGAAAAAGGCTGCTCGTCCGCTGGCGGAAAAGACCGGCTATTCGGACGAAATGGACCTGATCGAGCTGGTAGAAAAGCTGACGCCGGGTGTCTTTGCCGAAATCAAGGGCAGCGACAAGCCGATGTGCGCAAATGTTGATATGTACTCCGGCTTTGTTTACAAAATGCTCGGACTGCCCAAGTCGCTGTATACGCCGCTGTTCGCTACCGCGCGTATCGTCGGCTGGATGGCACACCGCCTTGAGGAAGTTACCACCGGCGGTAAGATCATCCGTCCGGCGTATAAGCCTGTTGCGAAGAATATCGAGTATGTTAATATTGATGAGCGGAATGACGGTCCGATCAACGACTGATTTTTAATTAAATTAGCAGTTAGTAATTGGAGTGGAGGGTATAGTGCTCTCCGCTCTATTTATATTGTGCAGAGGATAATTATATGGGAATGCTCAGCTTAGCAGATATCCTATTAACAGATGCGCAGGTATCTTATAAAGAAAACCGCATTATTATATATTTTAAGGTGAATGCGGAAGTGAACCTGGCGTTCAAGGAGCACATCCAATCGCTGTATAACAGATTTATAAAGCAGGAAACCATTCTGGTGACTATTGAGGAACATTCCTTTGAATCTCATATTATTTCACTGGCCAGTGCTGCGTCTCCGGAGGAATATGTATCGGACGATCTCGTTGAACGGCTTATGTGCGGCGATGAATTTACCCTTACAGTCGAAAACGATGGCAGTATCCCTGCTGATGCTGCGGAACAGGGGACAGCGAAAGCCGGTTTCGCACCGCTAATCCTAAAGAACTGATATTTGATAAATTTTTTTTGAAAAAAGTGTTGACAACCCGCTCTGTATGCGTTATACTAAATGAGCTTGGTCAAAGACAGCTGGCGCCGCAAGGCTTAAATGGCGATTTGTTCGCCGCCCGCCGAGGTCAACACAGACATGTTTATTATCATATTTGATTATGTTTTCTGTGTACCCTCCCTGTGTCTTTGAACCGGGAGGGTACTTTTATTTTACAGGAGGTGAAAATGATGCCGAACGCAAAGATTCTGGAAGAGAAGAAGGCTCTGGTCGCTTCCCTGGTAGAGAAGATCAAGAATTCTCCGGCAGGTGTACTGGTCGACTACAAGGGCATCAACGTAGAGGATGATACCAAGCTCCGCAAGCAGCTCCGTGAAGCTGGCGTTGAGTATGCTGTCATCAAGAACACTCTGATCCGCTTTGCAGCTAAGGAACTGGGTTTTGACGAGCTGGATGCGTGCCTGCACGGTACCACCGCTCTGGCAATCTCCACCACCGACGACGTTGTCGCTCCGGCGAAGATCCTGGCTGACTTTGCTAAGACCCACGAGAACTTCACCCTGAAGGCTGGTTACCTGGAAGGTAAGGCCATCGGTGAGGACGAGGTCAAGAAGCTGGCTGCTATGCCGAGCAAGGAAACCCTTATCGCTCAGGTACTGTACAGCTTCAACTACCCCATTATGCAGCTCGCTATTGCTTGCGATGCTATCGTTAAGAAGGCAGAGGGCAATGAGGAAATGAAGGTTGCTGAACTGGTAGCCCCGAAGGAAGCTGCAGCAGAAGAAGCTGCTGAGTAATTTCCCCGCACTGACTGATTTATTCGGTCAGGAACACATTTTAACTTAAAAATTATCTAAAATTGGAGGTTTAATCCCATGACTGTTGCTGAGATTATGGAAGCTGTAAAAGAGCTCAAGGTTATGGAGCTCTCTGAGCTGGTAAAGGCTCTCGAGGAAGAATTTGGTGTATCCGCTACGCCGGTAGCTGTTGCAGGTGCTGTAGCAGGCGGCGACGGCGCAGCTGCTGCTGACGCTAAGACCGACTTCGACGTAGTTCTGGTTGACGCTGGCTCTTCCAAGATCAACGTTATCAAGGCTGTTCGCGAGATCACTGGCCTGGGCCTGAAGGAAGCTAAGGAGAAGGTTGACACCGCTCCGCAGACCATCAAGGAGGCTGCTCCGGAGGCTGAGGCTAACGAGATCAAGGAGAAGCTCGAGGCTGCTGGCGCTAAGGTTGAGCTGAAGTAAGGTTTCCTTACCGAACCAACTGCTTGCAATCAAGCAATTCCAAAGACGCAGAGCGTTTGCTCTGCGTCTTTTTCTATGCCAAATTTTCCGCCAGTCAGTGGTGACAAACCTGAAATTGTGCGGTATAATAAAATAGAATAATAATGTGGACAAGAAGGAGAATCTCATGCCGAAATTAGGACTTATTTCGCTCGGCTGCGCGAAAAACCTCGTGGACAGCGAGCACATGCTGGCCCGGCTGCGGGACGCAGGCTGGGAGATCACCGAGGATATGACCGAAGCAGACGTTGGCGTCGTCAACACCTGCGGCTTCATCGAGGCCGCTAAGACCGAGGCTATCGAAACCATTCTGGAGACCGCCCAGAACAAGCAGACCGGCAATATGAAGGGTCTGGTCGTGACCGGCTGTTTGGTGCAGCGCTATGCTGACGAGATGCGCGCTGAGCTGCCCGAGATCGACGTATTCTGCGGAACGGGCAGCTATGATGACATCGTGGACGCGGCCAATGCGGCGCTCAAGGGGCAGCAGGCGGCGTACATGGCCGATATGACCTCTGCTGCACTCGACGGCAGCCGTGACCGCCTGACACCCTCGTACACCGCATACTTTAAGATTGCGGAGGGCTGCTCGAACACCTGCGCGTACTGTATCATCCCCAAGCTGCGCGGCCGTTACCGCAGCCGTGAGATGGCATCGCTGCTCGAGGAAGCGCGTGCGCTCTCTGACGCAGGCGTTAAGGAGCTGATCGTCATCGCGCAGGACATCACCAAGTACGGTATGGACCTGCCCGAGCATAAGCGTCTGCTGCCCGAGCTGCTCCGCGAGCTGTGCAAGATGGACTTTACCTGGATTCGTCTGCACTATCTCTATCCCGACCAGATTACGGACGAGCTGATCGACGTGATTGCGGATGAGCCGAAAATCGTAAAGTATCTGGATATTCCGCTGCAGCATGTCTCTAAGCGCATTCTGCGTGCCATGCACCGTCCGGGTGACGGCGCGGAATTTACCAGGCTGATCGAGGATATGCGCGAGCGTATTCCGGGTCTTGTACTGCGTACAAGCCTGATCGTCGGTCTGCCGGGCGAGACCGAGGACGAGTTTGCCGAGCTGTGTGAGTTTCTGCAGAATGTCGGCATTGAGCGTGTCGGTGTGTTCGAGTATTCGCCGGAGGAAGGCACGGAGGCTGCAGAGCTGCCCGACCAGATCGACGACGAGACCAAGCAGAACCGCCGTCTGATCGTCGAAGAGCTGCAGTCCGGTGTGCTCGATGACTACAATACCTCCCGCCACGGTGAGGTCATGCAGGTGCTCTGCGAGGGCTTTGACGAGGAGCAGGGCCTGTGGTATGGCCGTACCTACGCGGATTCGGTCGAGGTAGACGGCCACGTCTACTTTGACGCGGCGGATAACGAGCCGGCGGAAGGCGAGTTCGTGTCCGTTCTCATCACCGAAAGCCTTGGACCCGACCTACTCGGTGTCCGTCAGAAGGAGGCATAATTTCCTATGACAACCGCAAATAAAATCACGCTGACCCGCATTGCGATGATTCCGTTTTTCATCTATTTTGCGGCGCAGCCCATGCTGATCATCGATGAGACCCGGTATCTCGCCGCGTTCCCGACCAGCACGGTCATCGCGCTCGTGCTGTTCTGCGTGGCATCGTTCACGGATTTTCTGGACGGCTATGTGGCGCGAAAGTACAATCAGGTGACGGATTTCGGCAAATTTGTCGATCCGCTGGCCGATAAGCTGCTCGTAGCGTCCGCGCTCATCCTGTTCGTAGAGCAGAAGGCGATGGCAGGCTGGATGGTCTGCGTTATCCTCGCGCGTGAGCTGATCATCACGTCTCTGCGCGTGGTTGCAGCCAATAAGGGCCGCGTGCTCGCCGCAACGTGGACGGGTAAGGTCAAGACCTGTGTGCAGATTGGCGGCATCATCGTCATTTATCTGTATTATATCATCATGGGTGCGCTGGCAAACGGTATCGCCTTCGCGGACGGCGATGGTGTTACCGCTGTTATGTTCATCTCTCATGCGGATGGTATGCCGCTGCTGCTGACTATCGTCGGCTGGGTGGTAACGCTGGTTACCATTTACTCTGGCTATGATTATCTCAAGAAGAACTGGGATCTCATCAAGGACGGCGCGGTAAAGGCAAAGTAAAACCGCATACTGTTTCAGCCTCAGAGGTGCACTTCGGTGCACCTCTTTTTTATTATTTTCTCTGGTGCGGGAACAGGATAAATGTGAAAATTTTCTTATTTTGAAAGACTTTTCTACGCTAAATCGGTATTCGTTCAAGGTGTGCAAACGCACACATCCGGCTCTGTGCAAGCTGTACAAGAGGGAAAATAAAAGAGTAATTTTTGTATAGAACAGAGTTACCCAGTGCATTGTGATATAACCTATTCGCGGATATAATATAGTCAAACAAACGAAAACACCGAAAGTTAAAACAAAACAAAAACTTCTGGTAAATCGTGAAAAGAGTATGTCTAAGACTTAAATGTCAAGGAGGAAATTATCATGAAAGAAATCCGTATTGGTCTGGTAGGTTCCGGCTGGATGGGCAAGGCTCATTCCTCTGCACTGGCTGACGCTGAGATGCTGTTTGGCCCTGACTACGGCACCGCATCCTTCGAGATCGTAGCTGACGCTAACGAAGAGGCTGCAAAGTCCGCTCAGAAGAAGATCGGCTTCAAGCGCATCTCCACCGACTGGCACGATGTAGTTACCGACCCGAACGTAGACCTGGTTGATATCGCTACCCCGAACGCTTTCCACTATGTAGTTGCTAAGGCTGCTCTGGAGAACGGCAAGAACGTATACTGCGAGAAGCCGCTGTCCATCTCCGCTGAGGAGTCCAGAGAGCTGGCTGAGCTGGCTGCCAAGAAGGGCGTAGTTAACTACGTTGGCTTCAACAACACCCAGAACCCGGCAAACGCTTACGTTCGTGAATTGGTTCAGTCCGGTGCTCTCGGCAAGATCATGCGCTTCACCGGCACCTACGATCAGGACCAGCTGCTCGACGAGTCCCTCCCGATCACCTGGCGCCACATCAACAAGCTGGCTGGCTGCGGTGCTCTGGGCGACCTCGGTTCCCACCTGCTGTCCATCTCCCAGTTCATCATGGGCGACATCACCAAGGTAAACGCAGTTGCTACCACCGTATTCCCGAAGCGTCCGAAGTCTGCAGGCTCCACCGAGATGGTTGACGTTGAGAACGAGGACATCATGACCTTCATGGCTGAGTATGCTAACGGCGCTATCGGCCAGATTGCTTGCTCTCGTGTTGCTACCGGCCGTAAGAACTACCTGACCTACGAGATTCAGGGTACCAAGGGTTCTGTTCGTTACGATCTGGAGCGCATGGGCGAAGTTCAGGTTTACTTCCAGTCTGACAACGAGCGCGACCGCGGCTTCCGCACCGTACTGCTCAACCCGCTGATGAAGGGTTACTCCGCATTCCAGCCGGCAGGCGGCATCTCCATCGCTTACAACGATATGAAGATCCTCGAGGTTCACGCTCTGTTCGACGCTATCACCAATGGCGCTGACTATGTAACCGACTTCGAGTTCGGCTACAAGATCGACCGCACCGTAGCTGCTGTTATCGAGTCCTCCAAGACTCACGAGTGGGTTGACGTTAAGTAAGTTGCCCGTTTACATCAATTAAAACATAATGCCGAAACGGTCTCCGGCGGGAGTGATTCCGCCGAGACCGGAAAGGCTGACAGTTTCCTGAATAATTTGACAGGGAGGATATAATTATGGCTATCAAGATTGGTATTGCACCGGACTCCTGGGGCGTCTGGTTCCCGGCAAGTGATCCGAACAATGCAAAGCAGCCCCAGTGGTGGCGCTGTCTGGACGAAATGAAGGTTGCCGGCTACGAGGGCTGCGAGATTGGTCCGTGGGGCTATATGCCGAACGACGATCCCAAGGTGCTCAAGAACGCAATGGACGCGCGCGGCCTGACCCTCGTAGGCGCTACCGAGGGCGGCAACTTCCTTGATGACGCGGCTGTTGAAGGCATGCTCAAGGACATCGACGATATCTCCAAGCTGCTGAAGGCTTTCCCGAGCGCGAAGTATATCGTTCTGCTGCCTCCGATGTACACCAACCTCGCTACCGGCGAGCTGGAGATGAATCCGGAGCTGACCGACGAAGAGTGGTCTACTTACTGCAAAAACGTGCAGAAGTGCGCGGACCGCTGCGCAGCGAACGGCTTTATCGGTCTGTTCCACCCGCATGTTGACAGCCACGTTCAGACTGAGGAGCAGATCGAGCGCTTCCTGAACGACACCAATGTAGATCTGTGCTTCGATACCGGCCACCATGTATACGGCGGCGGTGAGCCGATTTCCTTCTACAAGAAGTGGGCGAAGCGCATCCCGTACATCCATTTCAAGGACTGCGATCTGGCAGTCAAGGCTAAGATGGACGAGAACAAGTGGTCGTTTGCCAAGGCTGTTACCGAGGATATCATGGTTGAGCCGGGCAAGGGCAGCATCGACTTCACTGCAATGCATAAGGCACTCGACGAGTGCGGCTACGACGGCTGGTGCGTCGTAGAGCAGGATCTGTTCCCGGTAAAGTCCTTCGACGTACCGCTCGAGAAGGCGACCATCGGTCGTGAGAACCTCCGCAAGGCAGGTTTCTAATGAAATAGTAATCGCAATACCCATTTTACAATCGCATCTACACTATTCCCGTTTTCATTATTTTGTTATCCGGTCCCTCTTGAATTTCCGCTCCAACAGAAAATCAAGAGGGACTGCTGATAAAGAGTACACGCAAGTGTGAAATACACAAGCGTAAAAGGGCGCTGAGAGAGCAGAGCCCGGAAAAAAGAGAGGAGAAAAATTATGAACAAGAAGAGAGTGTTAGCGATGTTGCTGGCAGGCGCGATGGCTTTGTCGATGACCGCATGTGGCGGCGGTAGTGCTTCGCCGGGCGATGACAGCAGTAATGACGGTGGCGCATCCGCTTCCGGCGGCAGCTACAAGGTCAGCGTTATCCTGAAGACCCTGGCTGCCGAGTACTGGCAGTATGTAAAGTCGGGCGCTGAGGACTATGCTTCCGAGCATTCGGACAAGGTTACGGTAGAGGTTAAGGGGCCAAGCTCTGAGACCGCTTTCGACGAAATGCAGAACATGATCGAGACCGACCTCAGCTCCGGCAGCTATGACGGCGTTATTATCTCTCCGCTGCAGTCGGATACCGCGGCGCAGCTCGTCAGCGGCACCAAGCTGCCGATCGTTGCGATCGACACCAACTTCACGGCACCGGAGGTTAAGTCCTTCGTAGGTACCGGCAACGAAGCTGCTGCCAAGAAGGGCGGCGAGGCTGCTGTAGAGGCTGCCAAGGCTGCCGGCTGGACCGATATCAAGTGCATTGAGATCGCAGGCGTACAGGGCGATCAGACCAACACCGCTCGCATGAACGGCTACAAGGCTGGCGTTGAAGAAGCAGGCGGCACCTTCCTGAGCGATGAAGTACAGTACGCAGACGCAACTGCTGACCGCGCTACCACCGCTATGGAAGCTATCATGCAGACACATCCGGAAGGCATCGCAATCATTTGCGCAAACAACGACGATATGGCTATGGCAGCAGCCCGTGCAGCGCAGGGTCATGACGCATACAAGAACACCATCTTCATCGGCTTCAATGGTGACCGTGCTGCGTGCGAGGCCATTCTGAACGGTCAGATGACCATGTCGGTCGCGCAGATGGCTTATGAAATGGGATACAAGGCAGTCGAGACTATGGTTCAGGCGCTCGACGGCGAGAACGTTGACGAGTTCGTTGACTCCGGTTCTGACGTAGTTACCCCGGACAACGCGCAGGAGCGTCTGGATACCCTGAAGACGCAGCTCCACTAAGAAAACTGCATTCCGCACAAACGCAGATTGTGCGATAATGTTCACGCGTAAGATCCTCTCTCCGGATCGGCAGGAAAACGCTCCAACGTTCTGCCAATCCATAATGGATAAACGCAAATTTCAAAGATCCTTTCTCTCATTCTATTTCTCTATATGGTGGTGCCCCCCTGCTCCTGCCCAAGCAGGATTAGGGGGCATTGCTATGGAATGAAGTTGGATGAGATAGACAAAATTAGCAATTCCGTACAGATTATCCTGCAGGCTGCAGAGAAAAAGAGGGACACGCTGCTGCAAACACCCGCGGCAGCGTATTTACACAGCAAACAAGAGGGGTTTCAAGAAAATGGTATTTACACTGGGTTCATTTGTGCTTGTCACTGTAGCGGTGGCATTCGTAAGCTGGCTTAAAACCAAGGGAACGGACGAGACCAGCAAAGACGGTTACTTCCTTGGAGGCCGAAGTCTGAGCGGTCTGGTTATCTTTGGTTCTCTGATGATGACCAACCTGTCTGCGGAGCAGCTGGTAGGCCGCAACGGTCAGGGCTATGCAGCCGGCATGACTGCAATGGGCTGGGAGACCATGTGCCCGATCGCATTGACGCTGATGGCACTGTTTTTCATCCCAAAGTATTTCAAGCTCGGCATTTCCACTATCCCGGAATTTCTGGAAAGCCGCTTTGACCGCGCAACCCGCGTCATTGTATCGTTCATTTTCCTTGTCGCTTATATTGTAACCATGCTGCCGCTGGTGCTGTACGCAGGCTCGGTAGCGATGGAGCGTATCTTCGGCATTACCGCACTGATGGGCGGCAACCGTTTCATGGCAACCACCGTAATGTGCGTTGCACTCGGCATAATCGGCGGTATCTATGCAATCTTCGGCGGCCTGAAGGCCGTAGCCGTATCGGACTCTCTGAACGGCATCATCTTTATCATCGGCGCGGTCATCCTGATCCCGGCTCTGGCATTTATCGCACTGGGCGACGGCAGCATCGCAGAAGGCATCCGCATTTTCGCTACATCCTCTCCGGAGCACCTGAATGCGATCCAGCCTGCTGACGCACAGCCGCCGTACATTCCGTGGCCGATGATCGTACTTGGCTGTGGTATCAACCACATCTCTTACTGGTGCACCAACCAGTCCATCATGCAGCGCGTACTCGGCGCTAAGAACCTGAAGGAAGCACAGAAGGGCTCTCTGCTGACCGGTCTTACCTGCGTATTCTGCCCGATCTTTCTGGTAGCGCCCGGCGTTATCCAGTTCATCCGTGACGGCGGTGTACTGACCGACTTCGATATGGCGTACCCGTCTCTGATCAAGGACATCCTGCCGACTCCGGTACTGGGCTTCTTTGCAGCAGTCATGTTCGGTGCGATCCTGTCCTCCTTTAACTCGGTACTGAACAGCTCCATGACGCTGTTCACCCTGGACATCCTTCCGGTTATCTCCAAGAAAAAGCGCACGGACGCGCAGCTGATCACCATTGCAAAGCGCTTCGGCATCGTGCTGTGTCTGGCGTCCATTATTATCGCACCGTTCCTGCTGTATCTGCCGGCTGGCATCAGCACCTTCCTCAATCAGATGTGGGGTTACTACGGCGTTCCGGTTCTGGCCATCGTTGTTATGGGTATTCTGGCTCCGCGCATGCCGAGCTTTGCGCCGAGGGCTGCCATCATTGTCCATATCGTATGCTATGGCCTGATGATGAACCTTCTGCCGTTCCACTTCCTGTACTTTGAAGTAGGCGCATTCGTAATTGACCTGATCCTGATGGCGATTCTGACCAAGGCTGCACCGCGCAAGGAAGCATATGTACTGCCTGATCTTGAGGTTGTTGATATGACCCCGTGGAAGTATCGCAAGCCGGTCATTGCAGTTACGTTCATCCTGCTGGCAGGCATTTATGTGCTGTTCTCTCCTCTGGGTCTGGGCGGCTAAAGGCTTCGCCTCGATTGAAACCACGGTTTCAATCGAATTTCGACGAAAAACCGCGTCCTGCGGACACATTTTTTCGTCCCTTTATAAAAAGGCAGGCGCTATCCTTGCGCGACTTCTCGGTCGCGCTGCGCGTACACGCCCCGCCTTTTTATGAATTTGCTTCGCAACTTCGATTGAATGCGTGCTGCCGCACGAAGCACATTGCGGACAGCCGGAATTACGATTTATAAGAAGAAAAGACAGACCGTTTTGCGGTCTGTCTTTTTTGTGCGTTTAGAAGGAAATTGCCCGGAACGCCGTCGGTGAAATATCCGTCTCATGCCGGAATGCCCGCGCAAAGTGCGACGCACTGTTGAAGCCGCAATCTTCGGCAATCTGCTCAACGGTCAGGTCACTGGACAGCAGCAGACGCTTGGACTGACGCAGCCGGTACTGCAGCAGATACTCATGCGGCGTACAGCCGACGTATCGCTTGAAGCTGCGGATAAAGTGGGATTTGCTGATGCCGCACATCTCGGCAAGGTCGTTCAGCGAAATGTCATCGGCAAAATGACCGTGAATGTACGCCAGTGCCGGTGCAAGCAGCTCGCTGATGACGGTGGTTCGCACGGTCTGCGATGCCAGACCGCCCAGAATGCTGTGGACGGCAATGGAAATCTGGTGCTCGTTCATGGAGGCAAACTGCGTGCTCATGCCGTACTGCGCCGAGTGCACAACCGTGCGGAACTGGTCCTTGAGCGACAGCATCGGCTGCTTTTCGTGCACAAGGCCAAAGCGCTCGGTCAGATATTCGGTGTACTGCTTGCTGCTTGCACCGTTGAAGTGAAACCAGTAGAAGTCAACCTTGTCCGGACACCAGTAGCAGTGCGGCTTGCGGCAGTCGAACAGCGCTATTTCGCCCTCATGCGCCTCAGCGGTCATACCGTCTGTGCAGATGCAGAGCGAACCGCTGTTGATGTAGATCAGCAGGTATTGGTCAATGCCGTTTCGTTCGATCCGGTAATCGCTGTTGCAGATAAACTGACCGAACTGCGGGCAGTAATACAGCGCGCTTTTCGCAAATTCGGACGGCAGTGAGAAGTCCATGAAGGACGGGGTCAGTACGCCGGTATCTACAATTTGCATAAAATCCCTGCTTTCATTTGGTCTCGATAGCGATGAGATACAGGGGGCGGCTGCTGCACAGCCTTCCCTTCGCAGCTGTTACGCTTATTGCACTGCCTTTGTCACAGGTGGTTTTACTCCGCCAGCTTATAAATCTCGATGATAGCCTGTTCATCAAGTGCGGAATAGCTCTTGACCGGACCCTTGACCGTGCGGACGGTATTTGCGGCCAGCTGTGCGTAATTCTCCGGCTTGATGCCAAGCTGCGACAGATGCGTCGGCATGCCGATCTCCTCAAAGAAGCGCTTCATGGTCAGGATGCCTTCGCGTGCGGTGCGCTCGGGATGATGGAAATCCATCTCCACGCCAAATACGCGGTTCGCCAGCTGAGCAAAGCGCGGAAAGTCGTTCTTCATTTCGTACAGCGCCCAGGCCGGGAACAGCACGGACAGACCGGCGCCGTGTGCAATCTCATCGCGGAACGCGGACAGCTCATGCTCGAGCTTATGCACCGGGAACAGGCGCTTGCGGCCGCAGCCGGTGTAATCGTTGTGGGACACGCTGCCCGCCCACATCAGGGAAGCGCGGGCTTCGTAATCGCGCGGATTGGCGATTGCCCGGCGGCCGGCATCGCGCACGGCGATGAGCAGACCCTCGGCAATGCGGTCGGTGATGTCGCTTTCGCCGCCTTCCGGCGTGAGGTAACGCTCGAGCGTGTGCATCATAATATCCACAATGCCGCAGCCGGTCTGAAATTTGGACACGGTATAGGTGTTTTCCGGATCAAGGAAGCTGATGCGCGGACGGTTGGTTTCGCTCGTGATACCGCGCTTCTCCTTGGTCTCCTCGTTGGTGAGTACGCAGGAGTTGCTGCTTTCCGAGCCGGAGGCTGCCAGCGTCAGCACAGTGCCGACCGGCAGCGTGGTATCCGGCTTTGTGCCGGTAGATGCAAACTGCCACGGATCGGTTTTGGTAGCAACGCCCATGGCGATGGCCTTCGCCGAGTCGATGACCGAGCCGCCGCCGACGGCCAGCACAAAGTCGATGCCCTCTCGCTCTGCCAGTGCAATGCCCTTGCGGACAAGCGATACCTTGGGGTTCGGCGATACACCGCCCAGCTCGACAAAGGCAAGACCCGCCGCAAACAGGCTCTTTTCTACACGGTCCAGCAGACCGGAGGTGCGAGCGCTCGAGCCGCCAAAGTGTACGAGAATGCGATGTGCGCCGAGTTCTTTCAGACGCGGGCCGATCTGCTCCTCAATATCTTTACCAAATACAATCTCAGTCGTGGTGTGCAGATTAAAATTCAGCATTAGGCGTTCCTGCCCTTCCTATTAAAATAGTATGATTCTATTATATCGTTCCCCTTGCAAAAAGTCAAAAAATTCGATAAAATAGATGGATACGAAATCCGAATCGTGAGGAGTGAGAGCGTGTATTACAGTTATTCCGCTGCCCAGTGGCTGCTGGTTTTCTACCTGTACTGTATGCTCGGCTGGTGCTTTGAGTCCACCGTGGTTTCGGTAGGACAGCGCAGACTGGTCAACCGCGGCTTCCTGCGCGGCCCCATGCTGCCGATTTACGGCTTTGGCGCCGTGATCCTGCTGCATGTTTCTCTGCCGTTAAAGCAGCATCCGGTGTGGCTGTATCTGGCGAGCATGATCGCGGCGACTGTGTTTGAATACATCGTCGGTGTGGTGATGGAGAAGATATTCAAGGTAAAATACTGGGATTACTCCAAGCAGAGATTCCAGTTTCAGGGCTATATCTGCCTGCGCTCGTCACTGTGCTGGGGCTTTCTCGGCCTGATCCTGACGAGCGTCATTCATCCGCCGATTGAAAAGCTGGTGCTCGGTCTGCCGTTTATCGGATTGATCGTGATCGACGTTCTGTTTTCGGCGGCATTTATCAGCGATGTGATCGTATCCGTACGCAGCGCACTCGATCTCGCCAAGGTGCTCGAGGAACTCGACCGTCTGCGCGAGCAGGGAGCGGAGCTGCGACAGCAGCTGTCCGAGACCGCGCTTGTCGGTCTGACCAACCTGTCCTACCGTGTAGAGGAAGCGCATGGCGAATTCACTGAGAAGGTGGGCGAGGCGAAGGCACAGCTTGCCGAGCGTGTGGACGATGCCAGGGAGCAGCTTGCCGACGCGAAAGCGCAGCTCTCCGAGAAAATGGACGATGCGAAGGAACAGCTTGCCGCTGTGCATGAGATGCGCTCCGACGAGCGCAGGGCGCAGACCGAAGCTGCACGCGAGCAGCTGCAGGCTAAGCTCGACGAGCTGCAGCGCCGCTTTGACGAGCGGGCAGCCGCACTCGGCCGTACCCGCAAGAGCCTGCTGCGCGGCAACCCGACCGCCCGCTCCGAGCGTTACACTGAGGTGCTCGAGCGGCTGAAAAAGAAACTGAATAAAGATTGACGGTACATTCCAAATGCTGGACGATTGCTCTCGTTCCTCCGCGCCGCAGCGCGTATAAAATAGAATTTGCTTTGCAAATTCATAAAAAGGGGAGCATGTATCACTTTTTTTATACTTCTGGAGGGAGAAAGTTTCAACCAACGGGCGGAACTTTCGGACGACTTTGGAACGGCCCACGGTCCGTTCCTCTTGTCGGCAAAACTGTAGTTTTGCGACAGGCAATCATAAAACTACACAAAATGCACAAACTAATGCAAAATGCAGCAGGATACGCTTGCTGTTTCGTCAGTTTTTCACTTGCTAAAATACCCGTTTCGGGTGTATATTAGTAGTACCCGCTGAACCTATCATTTTACTCGGGTTTTCGCGCGTCGAAAACCGTCTGTTCAGCTTGTGTTTAAGACAACCTTTTTGGACAAAGAAAGGCAGATATACTATGGAAAAGAGATTCGTATATGCGGATAACGCGGCGACGACCCCGATGTCCGAAACTGCGTTCAACGCGATGAAGCCGTGGCTGACCGAGAACTACGGCAACCCGTCTTCTCTGTACCGCATCGGCCGTGCGGCAAAGGAAGCGCTCAACGATGCGCGCACCGTTGTCGGCAAGTGCCTGAATGCGGCAGAGCCGGTAAACGAGAAGAACGACTATGCACCGGGTGAGATCGTATTCACCGGCGGCGGCTCGCAGGCGGACAACCTTGCGATCCGTGGCTTTATGCACGGTCCGTCCTCCAAGGGCCGCAAGCACATCATCACCTCCAAGATCGAGCATCATGCAGTGCTTTACACCTGCGAGGCGCTTGAGAAGGAGGGCTACCGCGTTACCTATCTGAATGTGGATAAGGAAGGCCGTGTAGACCTTGAACAGCTTAAAGCAGAGCTGTCCGAGGACACCGCACTGGTTTCTGTTATGGCGGCAAACAACGAGATCGGCACGATTCAGCCGATCAAGCAGATTGCCGAGCTGGCGCATTCGGTTGGCGCAAAGTTCCACACCGACGCGGTTCAGGCTGTCGGCCATATGCACATCGACGTACAGGAGATGGGCATTGACATGCTGTCTCTGTCCGGTCATAAGTTCCGCGGTCCGCGCGGCACCGGCGTGCTGTATGTGAAGAAGGGCATCATTCTTGAGCCGCTGGTATACGGCGGCGGTCAGGAGCGCGGCCTGGTTTCCGGCACCGAGAATACCGCAGGCTTCATCGGTCTGGCAGCAGCGATGAAGGAGGCCGTTGAAGGTCTGGATGAGAAGATGGGCTACGTCAAGAAGCTGACGGACAAGCTCGTTAAGGGCATCATGGAAAACATTCCGTACTCCCACTATACCGGCGATCCGGTAAACCGTCTGCCGGGCACCGCTTCGTTTGTCTTTGAGGCGATTGAGGGCGAGGGCCTGATCCTGCGACTGGATAACGCAGGCGTATGCGGCTCCACCGGTTCGGCATGCTCCACCGGTTCGCTCGATCCGTCTCACGTTCTGATGGCGATCGGTCTGCCGCACGAGATCGCGCACGGCTCTCTGCGCCTGACCCTGGGTGAACAGAACACCGAGGAGGACGTTGATTATATCATCGAGACGGTCACCGATGTTGTTAAGACCCTGCGCTCGATGAGCCCGGTTTGGGAGAATGGTCATCCTAACCTGACTGCTGCAACCGAGCTGCACGCACATTAAGATAAGCGGAAACGTATCCCGTAGGGCGCGACGACTCGGCGCGCCGGGGTCGTCGCGCCCTACGATTGATTTTCCTGCAATATATTCATTTGATTGGACAAAAAGGAGATAGATTTTATGCAGTACAGTGAAAAGGTGCTCGACCACTTTACGCATCCGCGCAATGTTGGCGAGATTGAGGACGCAAACGGTGTCGGCGAGGTCGGCAACGCAAAGTGCGGCGATATTATGAAGATTTACCTCAAGGTGTCGGATGACGGCATCATCGAGGACGTTAAGTTCAAGACCTTCGGCTGCGGCGCGGCAATCGCAACCAGCTCGATGGCTACCGAGATGGTAAAGGGCAAGAGCCTGGAGGAAGCGCTCAAGCTGACTAACAAGGCCGTTGCTGAGGCTCTGGACGGTCTGCCGCCGGTAAAGATGCACTGCTCCGTGCTGGCAGAGGAAGCGCTGCGCTCTGCAATTTCCGACTATTACAAGCGTCTGGGCAAGGACCCGGCGGAGATTCTCGGCTGCGATGCAGACTGTGAGACCTGCCACAAGGCAGACTAACACGCATATTCCGCAAAAAATACGCATAACATTAGGGCAGATTGAGAAATCTGCCCTTTTGGTGTCTCAATAATTGAGAATGAATAATGGAGAATTGAGAATTAGCGCTATCCTTGCGCAGACTTCAGTCGCGCTGCGCTGGTATCGCGCTTTGCGCGATGATTCAATAACCGCCTTTACAGGCGGACTCCTCCATTTTCCATTATGAAAGGGAGGTGAACCTCTTGAACGAAATTACAAAAAGTATAACTTATCTAAAAGAATACAAACAGTTAAATCAAGCCCTCGGCGAGGGCAAATCTCCTCTGCTGGCGGTCGGTCTGTCTGCCATCCATAAGGCGCACCTCGCGGCGGCTCTGGGTCTGGACACCGACCGTCCGGTGCTGGTGCTGACCGATGACGATAACGCCGCGAACCGATTTGCAGCTGATCTGCGCGGTTTTTCCGAGCGTGACGTTGTACAGCTGCCCTCCCGCGAACTGGTGATGGCGGATGTAGTCGGTGTGTCGCGCGGCTACGAGCAGCGCCGTCTGGCAGCACTGGACGAGCTGACGGAAGCGCATTTTGCGGTCGCGTCCGTGCAGGCAGCCGCGCAGCGCACCATGCCGCCGGAGGCGCTCAAGGCGGCAATCGTGTCGCTGGCCACCGGTGAAACCGCGCCGCTGGATGAGCTGGCACAGTCGCTCACGCGCGCAGGCTACGAGCGCTGCGTACAGGTCGAAGGCACCGGTCAGTTTTCCATTCGCGGCGGCATCCTCGATGTGTTTCCGCCGCAGGCGGAGCACCCGTACCGCGTGGAATTCTGGGACGATGAGATTGACTCAATCTCCACGTTCGACGTCGGCAGTCAGCGCCGGTTGGAGCAGTGCGAGTGCCTGCGCTGTCTGCCGTGCATGGAATCCATTCCGGCACTGGCGAAGGGCGGTGCGGCAGGACTGGCAAAGGCTGTTCTAGCACTCACCTCGACCCGCCGAAAGAAGCAGCACGCGGATTTGCAGACTAACCTTGAACGGGACGCAGAACGTCTGCGCGAGACCGGTTCGCTGCCCGCAGCGGACAAGTATATGCCGCTCATTTATCCCGAAATGGCGACCGCGTTCGACTATCTGCCCGAAAATGCCATCGTCATCATCGAGGACACGCCGCGTCTGCGTGACGCTGTCCGCGATTTCCACGCGCGTGTAGCCGATGACGTAACCGCGCTGCTCGAGCGCGGCGAAATGCCGCCGAATCTGGGAGAATATGCGCTCGATTTTGTCGGCGTATGCAGCATGAAACGCCAGATTCTGCGTCTGGACAGCTTTCTCAACAATGTGGCCGAGCTGACGCCGCAGCATCTGGAAAACTTTATTGCCAACCAGATGAACGCCTACGGCGGCAATCTCGACATGGCGTCTGCCGATATCCGCAGCTATACCGAGCAGGGACGCGCGGTGGCGGTCGTGTGCGGCAGTGCGCTGCGCTGTCAGAACATGCTGGACGCGCTGACCGACACCGGTCTCAACGTAAAAATCAGCGATCTGCTGCCCAAGGGCGGCTGTGTCAACATCATGGAGGGCACGCTGTCCGCCGGTTTTGAGTATCCCGATCTCGGCCTTGTTGTCATGACCGAGGGTCAGGTTCTTGCCCGGCGAAAGAAAACGCAGGTCAAGAAGTCCAACCGTGACAAGGTGAAGTCGTACACCGACCTGACACCGGGTGATCTTGTCGTGCATGAGCACCACGGTATCGGTCGGTTTATCGGTATGGAGCGCATGACGGTGGACGGTTCCGAGCGCGATTTCATCAAAATTGCGTTTGCGGGAACGGATTTTCTGTATGTTCCGGCAACCTCGCTCGATCTTATCTCTAAATACATCGGCGGCGGCGACAACGAGCGCGTGCGGCTGAACAAGCTCGGCGGCGCGGATTGGAGCAAGGCGAAAGCACGCGCCAAGGCGGCGGCAAAGGAGCTGGCCGAGGGTCTCATCAAGCTGTATGCCGAGCGCGCCAAGGTCAAGGGCTACGCCTTCCCGCCGGATGACGCGTGGCAGCGCGAGTTTGAGGAGGATTTCCCCTACGAGGAAACCGACGATCAGCTGCGCTGCATTGCCGAGATCAAGGACGATATGCAGTCCGACCGGCCGATGGACCGCCTGCTGTGCGGCGACGTTGGCTTCGGCAAGACCGAGGTCGCGCTGCGTGCCGTGATGAAGTGCATTCTCGCGGGCAAGCAGGCGGCGATCCTCGTACCGACGACCGTGCTTGCGCGGCAGCATTATCTGACCGCGATGCAGCGTTTTCAGGGTCACCCCATCACGATCGAGCTGCTCACGCGCTACAAGACCGGCTCGGAGCAGACTGCGCTGCTCAAAAAGCTGGAGGCGGGCTCGGTCGATCTGGTTATCGGCACGCACAAGCTGTTCAACAAGAAGATCAAGTTCAAGGATCTCGGTCTGCTCGTCGTGGACGAGGAACAGCGGTTCGGCGTCGGGCACAAGGAAACGCTCAAGGAAATGAGCAAAAACGTGGATGTGCTCACGCTGTCGGCAACGCCGATCCCGCGCACGCTCAACATGGCGCTGTCCGGTATCCGCGATATGTCCTCCATCGAGGAGCCGCCGCAGAACCGCCATCCGGTGCAGACGTTCGTGCTTGAGCAGAACGACGGCGTGCTGCTTGATGCCATCCGGCGTGAGCTGGGACGCGGCGGACAGGTATACTACCTGCACAACCGCGTGGAGTCCATCGAGCGATGTGCGAACATGTGGCAGCAGCGGCTTCCGGATGCGCGAATCGGCATCGTTCACGGCAAAATGGGTCAGAAAGAGATTGCAAAGGTTATGAACGAGATGGCGGACGGCGAGATCGATATTCTGGTCTGCACCACCATTATCGAGACCGGCATTGATATCCCGAACGCGAACACGCTCATTATCGAGAACGCAGACAATATGGGTCTGGCGCAGCTGCACCAGATTCGCGGCCGTGTAGGCCGCTCGTCGCGCCACGCCTACGCCTACCTGTGCTACCGGCACGGCAAGGCGCTGAGCGAGATCGCGCAGAAGCGGCTCGGTGCGATTCGTGAGTTCGCGGCGTTCGGCTCGGGCTTCAAGATTGCCATGCGTGATCTGGAAATTCGCGGTGCAGGCAATGTGCTCGGTCCCGAGCAGTCCGGCCACATGATGAGCGTCGGCTATGATCTGTACCTCAAGCTGCTCGAAGAGGCTGTGCAGGAGGAGAAGGGAGAAACACCCAAGCCGCGTGTTGATTGTGCGGCCGAGCTGCTGATTTCTGCCAATCTTCCCGCTGATTATGTTGCGGATGCGGGGCAGCGTGTCGATCTGTACCGCCGTATTGCGCTCATCCGAACGGACGAGCAGCGCAGTGATATGCTTGACGAGCTGATCGACCGCTTCGGTGAGCCGCCTGCGGAGGCCATCGCGCTGCTGGATATCGCGCTGCTGCGTGCCAAGGCCAGTGAGCAGGGGATTGCGGAGATCAAGCAGCAGGACGGACGGCTGCTGCTCACCTTTTCCGAGACCGATTTCGCGCGCCTGTCCGCGCTCTGCGGTGACAGTGAATTCAAGGGCCGCCTGCTGCTCAACGCCGGTTCGACACCGTATCTGTCGCTGCGCCTGAATAAGGGCGAGACAGCGATGGAAATGGCGCAGACGCTGGTTGATAAGTACGCTGCCACGGCAAAATAAGCAGGAGAATGATAGAAAGCGTGATTCATTGAAGTCAATTTGCTTCCCTGCGCTTGCAGAGAGGGGAGCGGCTGTATTGGCGCAAAAAAAGAGCGAAACCATACGGTTTCGCTCTTTTCTCATTCTTCGCCGGAATTCTGTTCCGGGGCACCGTTTTCGCCATTCGGCTTGCGGCGGCGTCTTCCGCCTCTGCGGCGGCGACGGCGCGGCGCACCTTCACCGTCCGGAGACAGCTCATTCTGAGCATCTTCGGGCAGTTCGTCTGCGGCAGTCTGCTGCGGGGCAGGCTTGCGCGGCGGACGCGGCTGCTGCGGCTTCTGATGCGGAGCCTCGCTCTTTTTCGGTGCATCCTTTTTGGGTGCGGGAGCGGCAGCATCCTCCTGCTCCTCGCGCTTACGGCGTTCCTCGGCCATAGCGGCGGCATTCTGACGGTTGCGGCACGCACCCTTTACCATGCAGCACTGCGTACACTGGAACTCGGTCAGCGAGTGCTCCGGACTGTCATCCAGCTGCACCTTGCAGGTGCCGCGCAGCATCTGGGTGGAAACCACCTTGCCGCGGCCTTCCGGCGTATCGACCACGCTGCCCTGACGCGGTGTGACCTTCTGCAGCTCAGCATAGGCCTCATGCTCGTACTTGAGACAGCACATCAGACGGCCGCACACACCGGAAATCTTTGCGGGATTGAGTGACAGGTTCTGATCCTTTGCCATATTGATGGAGACCGGATGGAAATCATCGAGATACGAGCTGCAGCACAGCTCGCGGCCGCAGCAGCCCAGACCGCCGATCATCTTCGCCTCATCGCGCACGCCGATCTGGCGCAGCTCGATGCGGGTGCGGAACACGCTTGCAAGGTCCTTAACCAGCTCGCGGAAGTCCACACGGCCGTCTGCGGTGAAGTAAAACAGCAGCTTATTCATATCAAAGGTGCATTCCGCGGTGACAAGGTTCATTTCCAGACCGCGGTCCTCGATCTTCTGCTTGCAGATGATAAACGCCTCGTCGGCACGCTTTTTGTTGCGCTCGAGCGTTTTCATGTCGGCCTCGGTTGCCACACGGACCACGCGCTTGAGCGGCTGCACGACCTGCTGATCGGGCACATCGGTGTTGCCCTGTACGCAGTCGCCGTATTCCACGCCGCGTGCCGTCTCAACGATCACACCCGTACCGGGTGCGATTTCCAGACCCTGCGGGTCGAAATAATACATTTTTCCGTTCGATTTGAAACGAACTCCGATTATTGTTGTCAAAAAGTTTTCCTCCTGTATGATGGAAACGCTTAGGAAGCGTAACAGATGCGGTAAATATCGCTCGTTAATGCACAGGTGACAGCCGCGGATGCCGCGTTGCGCGACACACGGTCGATCAGCACATCAATAAAATCGTAGACCGCCAGCAGACGTTCCGTACTGACGGCGCCGGCGAGTGCCTGCGTCTGCTTGCGGAGTGCCGGCTGCAGCGGCTTTTGCGGCAGAGCCTTCGAGACGAAAATCGCGTCCCGGACAGCGGCCAGCAGAATGCCGAGTACGCCTAAGAGTGCGCGGCGCGGCGTCTTTTCCAGACCCATTGCACCGAGCATCATGCGGTCCTCGCGCCGTTCGGCAACCGCAGCGAGATAGGGCGCAAGCAGGCTTGCCGCCTCCTCATTCGACACCGCAGCCTGCGACGGCTCGAGCGCAAATTTAGTGCAGCGCGAGCGCACGGTCTGCAGCAGCGAATCCGGCTGCTCGGCGGTCAGAATGAAGAACGCATACGCAGGCGGCTCCTCCAGCTCCTTGAGCAGCGCGTTCTGCGCCATGGGATTGAGATTCTGCGCATGGTGAATGACTGTCACACGGCGTTCGCCGTCGTTCGGGATAATGGCGTTTTCCGCCTTGATCTGACGCGCCAGATCGACCTTGAGTTCGGCCTCTCCTTCGTCTACGATCATCAGATCCGGGTGCACACCCTGCTCCACCTTGCGGCACGGCAGACAGCTTCCGCACGGATGACTGCCCGCGCCTTCGCATAAAATACCGGCCGCGAGTACATTCGCAAGGGCTTTGAGTGCCGCCGGATCGTCACCGGACAGCAGCACGGTCTGTGGAAAACGCTCGTTCAGCGCATGCTTCAGGCTGTTTTTGAGCGCATTGTTGCCCGCAAGTGCGTCAAATGAGATCACAGCTTTTCAAAACGCTCGACGTTGAGTACAAATACGGTTGCGCCGCCGACCTCGACCTGCACCGGCGTGGACGGGAAAAAGCCCATGCCGAGCTCAGCAGTTGCCGGCATGATCTGCTTGCGGGAGGAGGAGTGCTCGCGGATGATGTCAAAGCACTCATCCAGCTTGCTCTCGTCCAGACCGATCAGGATCGTGACGTTGCCTGCTTTGAGGAAGCCGCCGGTGGTCGCCAGCTTGGTGATGGAGAAGCCTGCTTTCATCAGGCTGGAGATAACATCCTGCGAATCATCGTAATTGATGATAGCCAGTACCATTTTCATAATAGTAACCCCCTATACGCATTGCTGCGCGGAAACATATCGTTTGCTTGGATGAGACACGTTATTGATGGACAACAACGGTTATTTCATCTATTATATTGTACCATCTTTCACGGATAAGTGCAATGTGCGCTCCTGTAATTTTCTCGCCGGGCCAGAGCAGCGGCACACCGGGCGGATACGGCGTGACCGGACGGGCGCAGACCAGACCCTCGGCAGCGGCCGGCTGCACTCTGCCGGTCTGTGAGAACCATGCGTCGCGCACGCTCATCACGCGCTCGGCGGGCGGAAACGGCGCGGACAGGGACGGCAGGGGAATCAGCTCACGCCGTTTGGAAATGCGCCGCAGACCGCGTTTCAGACGGCTGACCGCACAGTTCGGGTCGGAGCCGGTGAGAATGAACACAACATTGCGGTCATCCGCCATCTCGCACGCCACACCGCATTCGCTCCACAGCGTATCGGCCAGCTGATGACCGGTGATGTCGGTTCCGGCGGTGCACACCGTCAGACGGCATGGGTCAAGCGCAGGAAAATGATCCTCGGTCAGTGCGGTGAACATGGTTCGGTGCTGCACATAGGCACGCAGTTCGGCACAGGTTTCCGCCGAGCGGCGGTACTCCGCGTGACCGGGACCCTCGGTGTAGGCACGCGCAAGGTCAATGGACGCCATAATAGGGTAGGACGGACTGGACGTGCCGAACAGCATGGTGTTTTCGCGCAGCGCGCGGCGGTCCACGCCTGCCGCGGAGAGCAGAACGGCGCCCTGTCCCATGCACGGCAGCGTTTTGTGCATGGAGAGCACGGCCATATCCGCACCTTCCGCGACCGGCGTCGGCAGGCCGACAGCAGGGAAGTGCGCACCGTGTGCACCGTCTACGAGCAGCAGCTTGCCGTGCGCGCGGCACAGATCGGCAAACTCGGGAATCGCCCGCCGGATGCCGTAATACGTCGGAGAGGTCAGCAGGATCGCCTTGATCTCAGGATGCGCGATCAGCTGTGCTTCCGCATCCTTGACCGAAAGCGCACCGGAAACCGCGAACGGCTCGATCAGCGGGGCAGAGAAAAAATACGGCGTAATGCCGAGCAGCGCGCAGCCGTAGCAGACGGACTTATGCACCTCGCGGTCGAGCAGGACAGAGCCGCCGCGTCCGACCGCCGTGCCGAGCATGGCCAGAATGCCCTGTGTCGAGCCGCCGGTCAGGAAAAAGCAGTCCTCCGAGCCGAAATACCGCGCGGCGGCAACCTCCGCATCGCGGATAGGGCCTTCACCGGTGTACAGGTTGCCGGTGCCGTAGGTTTCGGTAAAGTCGATGGCAAAAATATCCGCGTATGTATTGAAAACCGGCTCACCCTTGTGCCCGGGCATGTGAAACCGTGCGGAGTCGCCGGTCTCGAGCAGCTGCAGAGCATGGAACAGCGGCGCCGTCGTGAACGGCATCAGGCGGTTGATCTGTCTGTGATTGGGACGGTGGCTGTGCGGCGCAGCCGGTCGGCGGTGGTGCATAGTTGAGTTAGCTCCTTACATTATTGTGCTATAATACAGTATAACACATAATTAGGAATTAGGAATCAGGAATTGCGGTGATTCACAGGTATGCGTTCACCTATCACAAAAAATTACTGATTTTTGATTACGCATTACTAATTTTCATGAACTATCCACAATGTGCAGACAATCGTTCATTCAATGCGGATTTTTTGGGACATTTTTCGGTAGCCAACGGCAGAGCTTTGTATTATAATTAATAATACGTTTCATTCATAAAAGTAATATCACCGCGACAGACCGTGATATGTAAACCGGGAACGTCTTTACGCTTATATTTGAAAGGCAGGCTATTCACTATGGCAGACAATCGTATCTATAACTTCTCCGCAGGTCCCTCCATGCTTCCGGTTCCGGTGCTTGAGCGCTGTGCAGCCGACATGCTGAACTATCAGGGCTCCGGTATGTCAGTCATGGAGATGAGTCACCGTTCAAAGGTATATGACGGCATCATCAAGGAGACCGAGGCTACGCTGCGCCGCGTACTCTCCATTCCGGATAACTACAAGGTTCTGTTCCTGCAGGGCGGCGCTACCACCCAGTTTGCAGCGATCCCGATGAACCTGCTCAAGACCGGCAAGGCTGACTACGCGCTGACCGGCAGCTTCGCTTCCAAGGCTTACAAGGAAGCGCAGAAGTTCGGCGACATGCACGCTGCATTCTCCTCCAAGGAGACCAACTTCGACCACGTTCCGACGCAGGATGAGCTGGATATCCGTCCGGATGCCGACTACTTCTACATCTGCGCCAACAACACCATCTACGGCACCGAGTATCAGTACGATCCCGAGACCCCGGCAGGCGTTGAGCTGGTAGCGGATATGTCCTCCAACATCCTGTCCAAGCCGGTTGATGTTTCCAAGTACGGCGTCATCTACGCCGGCGCACAGAAGAACATGGGCCCGGCCGGTGTTACCGTTGTTATCGTCCGCGAGGATCTGCTCGGCAACTATCCGCTTGAGAAGTACCCGGTTATGCTGGACTGGAAGACTATGGCTGACAAGGATTCCATGTACAACACGCCTCCCACGTACGGCATCTATGTACTCGGTTTGGTTGCCAAGTGGGTTGAAGACATGGGCGGCGTAAAGGCTATGCAGGAGCGTGCTGAAAAGCGTTCCTCCATGCTGTACGATTACCTCGATTCTCAGGACTTCTACAAGACTGTAGCCGCAAAGGATTCCCGCAGCCACATGAATGTAACCTTCCGCACCGGCAACGACGAGCTGGACGCAAAGTTTGCCAAGGAGTCCATGGCAGCCGGCATGTCCAACCTGAAGGGCCACCGTTCGGTAGGCGGCATGCGTGCTTCCATCTATAACGCAATGCCGATCGAGGGCGTTGAGAAGCTCATCGACTTTATGAAGAAATTCGCTGAAGAAAACAAGTAACAATAATTGAGAATTGATAATGGAGAATGGGAAATTGCGGTATCGCGCAAGGATAGCGACATTTTCCATTTTCAATTCTCCATTTTTCATTGGAGGATAATCCCATGTATAACGTAAAACTCTACAACAAGATCTCGAAGGTAGGTCTGGACGATCTCGATCCGGCAAAGTACACCTGCTCCGAGGATTTCACCGATTATGACGCCGTTCTGGTTCGTTCTGCCAAGCTGCATGACGTCGAGTTCCCGAAGAACCTGCGCTGCATCGCGCGTGCAGGCGCCGGTGTCAACAACATTCCGATCGACCGCTGCTCTGAGGAAGGCATCGTAGTCTTCAACACGCCGGGTGCAAATGCTAACGCCGTTAAGGAGCTGGTTATCTGCGCACTGCTGCTGGCCTCCCGCAAGGTGGTACAGGGCGCAAACTGGGTTAAGGGCCTCAAGGGCACGCCGGATATCGGTCCTGCTGCAGAGAAGGGCAAGTCCACCTACGCAGGCCCGGAAATCGCCGGCAAGAAGCTGGGCATCATCGGTCTGGGTGCGATCGGCGTTAAGGTTGCAAATGCGGCTGTTGGCCTGGATATGGAGGTCTGGGGCTATGACCCGTACCTGTCGGTTGACGGCGCACTCAAGCTCGATCGCTCGGTCAAGCACGTTACCGAGCTGGACGAGATTTTCGCAAACTGCGACTACATCACCATTCATGTTCCGCTGAACGCTGACACGAAGAACACCATTAGCGCAGAGGCGATCGAGAAGATGAAGGACGGCGTTCGCGTCATCAACCTTGCGCGCGGCGAGCTGGTTGACACCAAGGCAATGGCGAAGGCACTCGAGAGCGGCAAGGTTGCAGCATACGTTTCCGACTTTGCTTCCGACGAGATTCT
Source organism: Butyricicoccus sp. (assembly GCF_977037065.1). Classification (NCBI taxonomy): domain Bacteria; kingdom Bacillati; phylum Bacillota; class Clostridia; order Eubacteriales; family Butyricicoccaceae; genus Butyricicoccus; species Butyricicoccus sp. Next base: position 56,020 of record NZ_CDRQNY010000005.1, read on the forward strand.
TGAGCAGGAGAATGCCATCACGCTGCCGCACCTCGGCGCTTCCACGCCGGAGAGCGAGGACAACTGCGCTAAGATGGCCGTTTACGAGATTACCGAGTACCTCGAGAAGGGCACCATCCGCAACTCTGTCAACTTCCCGAACCTCAAGGTTCCGTACGAAGGCGGCTACCGCATCTGCATGATCCACAAGAACATCCCGAACATGATTGCGTCCATCACCTCCGCTGTTCGCTGCAACATCGAGAATATGGGCAACCGTTCCAAGGGTGACTATGCGTACACCATCATCGACACCGCAGAGGCTCCGACCGAGGCGAACCTCGACGAGCTGCGCGCGATCGAAGGCATGATCTCTGTTCACACGATCTAATTGCCATAAAACCGATAAAACCGCTCTGAATGCAGATTCGGAGCGGTTTTTTGTTGCTTTTCTGTGCAAATTGAATATTGTCGAATTTGGTCGAATTTTCGTAAAATATGGAAATGCAGGACAAGACAGCACCGCAGCTTTCATTGTGCGGTGCTGCCGAATACTGCAGGATGACTATTTTTACAGGAGGCTTCTCAATGGAGAACATACGCATTTACGAGGAGGACGGCTACATTCACTTTATTATGCGTCCGGAGGACCTGATGCGGCTGCGCTACTCGACCGAAGCGAAAACGCCGTTTGCAGACTTCATGGACCGCTGGCTGACCCAGATGAAAACGCAGGTGCGCGAAAACACGATGGACGGCTACCGCTACGCATTTGAAAAGCACATCAAGCCGTTTTTCACCGCACGAGGGACAACGCTTGCTACGGCACGGCCGATGGATTTTCAGGATTTTGTCAACCTGAAATTCGATCAGGGGCTTTCACCGACTTCGATCGTTAAGTTCCATTCCATTATGCACAAGTGCCTGAAATACGCGGTAGCACTGCAGATTATCCCGACGAATCCGTCGGATAATGTCATGCTGCCCAAGCGGACGCGCTTTCGAGGACAGGTGTACGACCGGACGCAGATCAACATTTTTCTGGCAGCGGCGCTGCAGTCGCCGGCAGAGGCGGCGTTCGTGCTGGCGGCAACCTATGGTCTGCGCCGCAGCGAGTGCGCCGGTCTGCGCTGGTGTGCCGTGGATTTTCGGGCACGGAGCATGATCATCAATCATACGGCGGTGCTGTCCTCCGGCCGTGTGATCTACGCGGACAGCGTAAAGACCAAATCCAGCTATCGGACGCTGCCGCTGTCCGACTCGCTCCGGCGGTATCTGACCGATCTGCGCCGCAGACAGAACGCCAACCGCAAAAAGTACGGCAAAGCCTACTGCCAGAGCGATTACGTCTGCTGCCGTGAGGACGGTTCGCCGCTCCGACCGGATTACATTTCGCGTGAGTTCGAGCGGGTGTGCCGCCGCGCGTGCCTGCCGCGTATCCGGTTTCATGATTTACGGCATTCGGTTGCAACGATTCTGCTGCAGCAGGGCTTTTCGCTCAAGCAGATTCAGGACTGGCTGGGGCATTCTGACATCTCCACCACAGCCAACGTTTACGCACATGTGCCGTATGTGGAAAAGGTATCCATCGCCAAGAGCGCAACACCGATTATCGGAAACTGATGTGCATTCTGGGAATGTAACATAATCGTAACATTTCGGCGGGTTGTTTCACCATTGTTACACTTTGCCGCCTGACCTTGTATGAGCGTGCGTGATTGCTTATAATGTATATTGTATAAGAATAACAAGGATAGAGAACTTTACACAATATACAGGTGAAGCATATGTTCAAAAAAACACTTTCCGCGCTGGCGGTTGCGTGTGTGATGCTGGTGAGTGCGGCTGCGGCCGGCACCATTTTTCCGGCAGAGTACACCGACATTGACGGCGTGACACGTGCAGGCTATCTGGATGAGGACGGCATGACCGTTCTTCCGTTTGCCTACGCACAGGCAGGCGATTTCGCGGACTGCGGACTCGCTGCCGTAGAAAACGAGCAGTGGCAGACGGCGGTGATCGACCGCACGGGCAAGCTCGTCATTGCATACACGGATTCGCCGGTTTCGGTGGATTTTTCGGATACGATAGTTGCGTATCGTTACACTGACCACAGCGTGTATTATGCGACTGACGGCAAGCACATTGGCTCGTATCCGGGCGCGGTCGGCTTCTTTGAGGACGGACTGCTGCTGTGCAGAAATGCGGATACCGGGCTGTATTCCTATGTCAAACAGGATGGTTCGACTGCCTTTTCGGGCAGCTACCGTAAGGCCGGTGCCTTCGCAAACGGCAGAACGCTTGTGCAGACGCAGGACGGCGATTATCAGGCGATCGACACCAATGGCACAGTGCTGTACACTCTGCCGAATGACGTAACGCCTTCCTACATGGCGATTTACGGCGAGAGCACGGTGGTCGTCACCAACGGCACCAATCAGGCGCTGTATTCGCTTTCGGAGGGCAAACTGCTGACCGAGTTTCTGTACAACACCATTTCGGAGTTTCGCGATGGCGAAGCAATGGTTCGTCAGATCAACCGCTGGGGCATTATGGATACCACCGGCAAGCTGCTGACGGCGCCGACGTATTACTATCTGTCCTACATGGGCGAGGGGCTGTACGCGGCCCGCAGTGAGGATGGTTCGGTTTCCGCGGTGGATGCGGGCGGCAGTCTGTCTTACCGCACGCTGAGCTACATCAGCGGCTTCTCCGAGCTGCGCTACGGTCTGTCGTGGCACAACACCGCAGACGGCACGCTCATCTTCTTCCGCAAGAACGGCGGCTTTGCAGCATCCGTTAAAGAGGCGGAGAACCCGACCATTCTGACCGAAAACGTGGTCTGCGTCACGCAGGACGACACCCGCAAGTATATTGATCTGCGCAGCGGCAAAACGCTGTTCGAGCAGCCGAAGTCGTTCGACCTTGGCGGCGGCATCACTGCAAAGACCGTGCATTACGAAAAGTTCATGGGCTATCAGCAGGACGGCACGGAGCATGGATGGGATGTCGATTTTCCGGAGATCAGCGGCCTGAGCGACAAAAAGGTGCAGAACACCATCAACAGCGAAATCCGCTCGTTCTTCCTCAAGGGACCGTCCGTTACCGCCGAGTATGATGCGCTCGAGGGCAGCTACGGTGCGTCCGTGGAAGGCTCGGTGCTCGTTGTCTGGGCCAACTGCGTGAGCGGCAAAGGCGCCGGTTCGTCGGTATGGAATAACTGTCTGGCGTTTGACCTGCACACCGGCACGCAGTACACACTGAACGACCTGCTGACCGGTGACTACATCGAGACGGTCAAGAAGCTGCTGCCGGACGATCATGCGATTTATCTGTACAGCTATCCGCGCATCAGCACGAAAGGCGTAACCTATTTTTACAACGAATACGAGAGCGCTTCCCGCCGAGCTTATACAGAGGAATATCTGCTGACGTTTGAGCAGCTTTCCGATGTGCTGAACCGGAACAGCGCGTGCTATAAGGCGTTGATGACGTCGTATTCGCCCGAAGTTTCGGCTGCTGCGACCGGCTACAGCGATGTGAGCAGTACCTGCTGGGCACTGCAGTATATCAATACAGTGACCGAGCGCAAGCTGATGACCGGCGCGAACGGTAAATTCCGTCCGAACGATAAGATCACGGCGGCTGAGGTCTGCACGACCATCGCGCGTCAGCGCGGTCTGTCCGGCAGCGGTGCACTGCCCGCAGGCGTTCAGGCAGGCGAGTGGTACTCGGATGCGGTCAGCGCGGTGTACGCAAACGGTCTGCTCGAGGGCCTGAGCGATAACTTCCGGCCGACGGCTGCCATGACCCGCGAGGATGCGATGCAGCTTTTTGCAAATCTTCTGCAGGCGGACGGCACTGCGGCCATGAGTGATGCCGAAACCGCACAGACGCTGGCGTCTGTCAAGGACGCAGGCTCTATCTCGGCGGACCGCCGAAATGCGGTTGCACTGTGTATGCAGAAGGGTCTGGTGCAGGGCTTCAGCGATGGCACGATCAAGCCGCAGGGTACGTTCACCCGTGCGGAGTTCGCAAAGCTGCTGACGACGATCTGAAGATAAGAGAAAGACCGATGAACCTTGGTTCATCGGTCTTTTTACTTTACGGTGCATTTTGTCGAATCTTGTCGAATAAACGGCGGTATGGTATAATAAACTTGTTGCTTTACCGAGTCCCGGCAACGGGAAGGAGGTGCAGCCTGTGGATAACAATACGTTATCGTTTATCTACTCAATCTTGGCAAGTGTAGTCGCACACTACATCTGCAAGTGGCTCGATGAGTGGAGGTAAAGTGACTCCCAGAACCCCGGTTTAAGCCGCCGTATAATGGAATAGAAAACCCCGGAGGATGCACCCTCCGGGGTTTTCCACGCCTATGGATAATGTGTTATCGTTTGAATATAGTATAGCACCGATCTTGCGATAATGCAAGCACGCCGCCGATTATTTTACCGGAATCGTAGTATCACCGATGGTGACGGACGCCACTTCATCAAGCGGGAGAATGGTATCGAACGTGCCCTGGCGGGTGCAGACGGTGTTGCCGTCATGCGGGTCCATGCTGCCGCCGCAATCCGAGAAATCGAGCACAGTACCGTCCGTCTTGGTCACCAGCAGCTTCGCAGCGTAGGACTCCCATGTGCTGCACACACCGGCCGGTTCGCGGCCGCTCTCCTGCGGAATCTCTTCGCCGTTCTCGTCGTACAGCGTGTCGAACGTCGCCTCGCCGTCCACCGTGTACACCACATGGTAGCCGATGGGCGAGATAACGATGGTATCGACAGCGGCGCTCCGTCCGTTCACATCGATATTTTGACCCGCAGGCAGCTCGACCGCGCTGTTCCCGGCCTCCAGCTGAAACTTGAGGCGCCATGCGCCCTTGGCGATAGTTGTCGGCTCACCGTTTTCACTGTTCAGCACGCACAGGTCGCCGAGCGTGATCTTAACCGTGCCGCCAGCCTGCACCGCATCGTTGTACGACATGGTTTCGACATACTGGATGGCGTTGTCGCTCGGATTTTCGTCATAGAAGTAGCTGCTGCCGGACGCACCGTCCACGCCGCGTCCGATGGTGCTGTCCGAACGCTTCCAGTACAGGTCGTACAGGCCGGTATCCGGGTTTTTCGTGCAGTCGAACGCCGAACCGTCCTCCTTTTCGAGCGTGTAGGAGATAAGGTAGTTGTAGCCATCGAACAGAATCGCATCCGCGGTGACGGTCACGCCGCCCGCCGTATCGCTTGCGCCGATCGGGTGGCCAATCTGGTCGATGATTTCGGTGTCTGCTGTCGGACCGAATACGCCGACAAATGCGTCGCTCGCGGACTTGAATATGCCGGTTGCACCCGCACCGATGCTCAGCACCAGAGCGGCAGCCACGCCGACCGCCGCGATGCGCGGAAAACGGCGTACACGATGAATGGCAACCGGCTGCTCCGGCTGCTCGGCGGCGGCCATCAGGCGATCGACCATGCGGCTTTTCGCCTCGTCAGAGAAGCGCAGCTCGTCCAGTGCGGAATTATACATTTTGTTATCATTATACTCGCTGTTCATAAAGATCCCCTCCCAAGGTGGTGCGCAGGCTTTTGCGCCCGCGGCTCAGGTGTGCGGAAACGGCAGACTCGCTCTGACCGAGCAGAGACGCGATTTCGCGCACGGAATAGCCCTCGTAGTAGTGCAGATAGACCGCTTCACGGTATTTGCGCGGCAGCGCCATCACCGCATCGAGCACATCGGAATCCGGTGCGGCAGGCGCGGGTGTCGCGGCAGCGGCTTCCAGACCGACATTGCGCCGGTGCGCGGCACGCAGACTGTCCTTGCAGGCGTTGGCGGTCGCGCGGATGATCCACGCTTTTTCGTGCGCCGGACTGTCAAAGGTTTGACCGCCGGTCAGCAGCTTGAGGAAGATATTCTGGCAGATGTCCTCAGCATCGTGCGTGGACTTCAAATAGGTGTAAGCCAGCCGCAGGATCAGGTCGGAGTACGTCTGCACCAGACGTTCGGCGTCTGCCCTGTCAAATTGTTTCATTGGTTTCAGCTCCTTTGGAAAGCAACGTTGCTTCACCTATAATACGATTGCGGATTGCGTATCCTGACAGAGAGGATAAATTTATTATAACATAAATGCGTTGGCGGGCACCGTTCCCGCGCGCCGCAGAGCGTACCTCTCGCTTTTCGTCAAGCGTAAAACCTTCGATTTTGCAAGAGGTAGAAAGACATCTGTCCGTCTGCGTGTTGTTTTTCAACAGAATGCCCAAAAAACACAGGTAAAATTGTAACAAAGTAATTGTTAAAAAATCTACAAATACCCTTTGCAGAAAGCCCTGTTTATGGTATCCTGTTATAAGAACTCGTGCGCTCTGCCGGGAGCGCTCACAAGATAGTATGACAGGGACGACCCGATTTCCTGGGTCGATATGGATTAGGAGGATAAAACAAACTATGGCTATGAGAGGTGTAGAAACCCGTATTCAGGAGATCCGCCACCGCATTTTCACCGAGGTTGCCCGTATGGCGTACCATACGGAGTGGCCGACCGACCGCCGTATCGAAGCACTGCCATTCGACATCATGCCGGGCGAAGTGGGCAATATCCGCAACGATATTTTCCTCGAGCGCGCTATCGTAGGCGAACGCCTGCGTCTGGCGATGGGTCTGCCGTGCCGCAGTGCGGCCGAGCATGCGCCGCTCTCGGATAACATCGAAGCCGCGACCCGAGAGGAGACCTACTACACGCCGCCGCTGATCAACGTCATCAAGTTCGCATGCCATGCCTGCAAGGAAAATGAGGTCATGGTTACGGACGCATGTCAGGGCTGCATGGCGCATCCGTGCGTTGAGGTATGTCCCAAGGGCGCAGTATCGCTCGACCGCTTCAACGGCCGTTCTGTTATCGATCAGGAGAAGTGCATCAAGTGCGGCCGCTGCATGGATGTCTGCCAGTATCACGCCATCATCCGTCAGGAGCGCCCGTGCGCGGCAGCCTGCGGCATGGATGCCATCCACAGCGACTGCAATGGCAGAGCCGATATTGATTACGAGAAGTGCGTTTCCTGCGGTCAGTGTCTTGTAAACTGCCCGTTCGGCGCGATCGCAGACAAGTCGCAGATCTTCCAGATGATCCGCGCCATTCAGGCGGGCGAGCGTGTCTACGCCGCTGTCGCACCGGCGTTTGTCGGCCAGTTCGGCCCGAAGATGACACCGGGCAAGCTGCGTGCCGCGATGAAGCGCCTCGGTTTTGCGGATATTATCGAGGTCGCGATCGGTGCGGACCTGTGTGCCGCACAGGAGGCCGAGGACTTCGTAGAGGAAGTACCGGAGAAGCTGCCGTTCATGGCAACCTCCTGCTGTCCGGCGTGGTCGATGATGGCAAAGAAGCTGTTCCCGGAGCAGGCCAACTGCATCTCGATGGCCCTCACCCCGATGACGCTGACCGCTCGACTGGTCAAGCACCATCAGCCGGGTGCAAAGGTTGCGTTTATCGGCCCGTGCGCGGCAAAGAAGCTCGAAGCAATGCGTTCGGACGTACGAAGCGAGGTCGATTTCGTGCTGACGTTCGAGGAGATGGCCGGCATTTTCGCGGCTCGTCACATCGACGTGGAAAACCTCAAGGAGGATCCGCACGGCATCAACGATGCATCCACGGACGGCCGTAACTTTGCGGTATCCGGCGGTGTAGCCAAGGCCGTTGTTAACGTCATCAACGAGAAGCACCCGGACCGCGAGATCAAGGTGGCAAACGCCGAGGGCCTGCGCGACTGCCGCAAGCTGCTGATGGCTGCCAAGGCCGGCAAGTACAACGGCTATCTGCTCGAGGGCATGGCGTGCCCGGGCGGCTGTGTAGCCGGTGCAGGCACGATGCAGTCCATCAAGAAGTCCGCGACCGTGGTCGGTCTGTACGCCAAGCAGGCGGAGCACCAGACCGCGACCGGCACGCATCATGTTGCCGAGCTGGATAAGCTGGTTGATTAAAAAATAATGCTATAAAAGCCACCGTATTGAATGATACGGTGGCTTTTGTGCTGTATTGGTGCGGAATGGAGACCATCTGGTTCATTCTCCATTTTCAATTCTCAATTATTTTTCCGGCGGCGTAATTGCCACCTTCATGACTCCGTCGCGGCGCTTTTCAAACAGATCGTACGCCGCTTCAATCTCATTCAGCGGGAAAATATGCGTGATGAGCGGTGTGGTATCCAGCTGACCGTGCTCGATCAGCCGCAGGATTTCTGCGGTGTCGCAGCCGTCCACGCCGCCGGTCTTGAACGTGAGGTTTTTGCCGTACATATCGGGCAGCGGCAGCACCTGCGGCTTGTCATACAGCGCAACGATAGTGACGATCGCATTCGGTCGGGCGCACTCCCACGCGAGGCGGAAGCTGTCGTCCGAGCCTGCCACTTCGCAGACCACATCCGCGCCGCCATGCGGGCTGTTGAGCTGCACGAACTCCTGCGCGTGCTCGGGCGTGATGGTCAGCACATCCGGATAACGCTCGCGCACAAAGCGCAGCCGCGCCGGATTGGGGTCACAGATGATGATCCTGTGCGGGTGATGCAGCATGGCGCACAGCATAGTGCAGATACCGGTGGGCCCGGCACCGAGAATAAGCACGGTGTCGCCCTGCCTGATCTCGGAAATCCTGGCGGCCCAGTAGCCGGTGGCGAGCACATCGCCGGCAAACAGTGCCTGCCGGTCGGAAACCCGGTCGGGAATGACGGTCAGACCCTGATCGGCATACGGCACGCGGACGTACTCTGCCTGACCGCCGTCAATCCGGCAGCCGAGTGCCCAGCCGCCGTTAGGATCGGTGCAGTTGTTGACAAAGCCGTGCTGACAGAAAAAGCAGTGTCCGCAGAACGTCTCCACGTTGACGGCTACACGGTCGCCGGGCTTGACGGTTTTGACTGCCGAACCGACCTGCTCGACCACGCCGACCATCTCATGGCCGACCGTAATACCGGGTACGGCACGCGGCACCGAGCCGTGCTTGATGTGCAGATCGCTCGTGCAGATGCTCGACATGGTAACGCGCACCACCGCGTCTCCTGCATGCGTGAGAACGGGTTCCGGCTTGTTCTGCAGGGCAAACTCACCCTGTTTTCGATAAGTGTAAGCGAGCATAGTTTACGGCTCCGTTTCGTTAAATGTTGTATCCATTATACGGGAGGGCGAAAAGAAAGTCAAACGGTGTAGATTTTATAAGGTGCCGAGAGCCGGGAAAAACCGCGCCAGAAAGAAAAACAGCACCGGCAGGAAGATCGCAGGCAGCAGATTGCCGACGCGCAGCTTGCTGTTGAAGATGAGATTCAAGCTAATGGCAAAAATCAGCACGGAGCCGACACACGACATTTGACCAATCAAGACATCGGTCAGCCAGGGACGGATGAATCGTGCCAGCAATGTAATGCCGCCTTGATAGAAGAAAATCGGCACAATAGACAGGTATACGCCCTTGCCGAGAGATGCGGCGAAGAGAATTGAGGCAACACCATCCAGAATAGCCTTGGCAATCAGCATGGTTGGGTCACCGTTCAGACCATCGTTTAATGAACCGACGATGGCCATTGCACCGACACAAAACAGAAGAGATGCGGTAACGAAGCCTTCAACAAATCGGCTGTCCCCTTTGGCAGAAAAGCGTGATTGACAGAATGCACCGAAATCCTCCAGTCGCTGCTCGATATTCAGCGCTTCGCCGATGACAGCGCCGAGTGCCAGACAGAGTATAATCAGCATAGTATGCTGGGTGCCGATTTTGCCATCCTGTATGGTCAGTACTTCGCTGAGTGTTCCGCCTATACCGATAAAGCAGGTACTTAGCCCCAGTCCCTGCATGACCGTTTTTTCAAAGCGTTTCGGCAGACCGTTTTTTAACAGTATACCGATCGTAGTGCCTATAAACACCGTGCCAGCATTTACAATGGTTCCAAGACCAATCATAAAATCCCCTCGTTTCACTTTACAATGCTAAAGTTTATTGTAAAGCAAAGTGAGGGGATTGTCAATTCAGCGCAGACAGAACGGCGTTTTGCGGAAATGCCCGCCGCCGATTCTCCGTTCGGGATCGGGAAGCGCAAGCGCAAACAGGTCGTCCGCGAATGCGTCGCGGCATAAATCGGGCTGCAGAGCGTCGGAAAGCCGTTTTTCCGTTACCGGTTTGACAATAACGGGCAGGGCAGCCTGCTTGAGCACTGCCCGTCCGCGCACGCCGAGCGCCAGCACGCGCAGATATGCAGGGGAGACCGGCGCATCCGCCTCCACGCCAAGCACAGCGCGAAGGAGCGCACGCCGTACACGAGCCGCCGGAAACCGTCGTGTTCGAGCCTTTTCTACAGCATCCGAGAACGAATGTGCCGTATAGACCGCCTTGCACAGCCGCTCGTCAAAGCCGTCTGCCGAGCCGGTCTGCAGTCTGCCCTGATAGCGTGCGGTCCGCAGCAGCGCGAGCAGCGTGTCCTCCGGCAGAGCGACCGGCGCTTCACCGCAATCTGCGGCCTCCTTCCACACGGCGCGAGCCGCAGGCGGCAGGAACGGTGCGCAGAACGCGAAATCGCCGTCTCGCAAATGCGCTCTCAGCAGACTCGCCGAGGCAAAGCCGCTGTGCGGCGCACACGCATCGTGGGCCGCGCCCTGCCGGAGCACCGCAAGCGGGCGCATTCCGAGCGGGAGCAGGAAGCGGCAGTATTCCACGGCAAGCGTGTTGTTCGGGTTGTCCAAAAGAGCTGCCGCCTGTTTGTTGACTTTCGCTAATTCCTCCTGCCGTCTGGCGGCGTAGGACAGGTGCGGAGAGCCGGATTCCCCCTCCATCGGCAGGCTGTTCAGGAGTTCTGCGGCCTGTAAAAGCAAATCCGCATCCGCAGTTTCCACGCCGAACGACACCGTGCCGCACCCGAGTGCGTGCAGCGTCTGCACCGCACCCTTAGCGAAGCCCTCCGCCGAGGACAGCGCCGCCGCAAGCGGCAGTTCAACCACGAGGTCAGCGCCGCAGCGCACGGCCATTTCGGCACGCGCGTACTTATCCAGCACGGCAAAATCGCCGCGCTGGACGAAATTGCCGCTCATCACGCACACGATCACGGCGTTTTCGCCGAGGCTGCGCCGGGTTTCGGCAATATGGTGCAGATGCCCTGTGTGAAACGGATTATACTCGGCGGTGATGCCGCATACGGTCATGACGGTGCTCCTTTCAGTGAAATGCCAGCGGTCTGCAAGGTAAAAACCTCGAAAAAGGGGTTGTACATTTGCAAAGAATCGTGTAGAATAAAAATATAGCATTATTATATAGGCTTCCGCGGCTTTATGCAAGCCGCCAAATACGGCATAAGGGAGTTTTCGCAAATGAAAGTATTGGTAATCAACGCTGGCAGTTCTTCGCTGAAGTACCAGCTGCTCGACACCGAGTCGGGCGAGGTAATGGCGAAGGGCCTGTGCGAGCGCATCGGCATCGACGGTGTGCTGACCCACACCGGCAACAAGTCCGATGAGAAGTTCAAGTTTGACATCGCAATGCCCACCCACAAGGAAGCGATCCAGTCTGTTATCAACATTCTGCTCGATCCGGAAAAGGGTGTAATCTCCTCTATGAGCGAGATCGACGCAGTAGGTCACCGCGTTGTACACGGCGGCGAGTTCTTTTCGGACAGCGTTATCATCACCGAGAAGGTCATCAAGGCTATCGAGGACTGCGTACCGCTGGCACCGCTTCACAATCCGCCTAACCTGACCGGCATCGAGGCTTGCCGCGAGGTTATGGGCCCGGACGTTCCGATGGTTGCGGTATTCGATACGGCATTCCACCAGACCATGCCGCAGTCCCACTACATGTACGCTGTACCGTACGAGTACTACGAGAAGTACAAGATCCGTCGTTACGGCTTCCACGGCACCAGCCATAAGTACGTTTCTCAGCAGGCTGCTGAGATGCTCGGCCGTCCGCTCGAGGAGCTGCGCCTGATCACCTGCCACCTCGGCAATGGTTCTTCTATCTGCGCAATCAACGGCGGCAAGAGCTTCGATACCTCCATGGGCTTCACTCCGCTGGACGGTCTGCCGATGGGCACCCGTGCCGGCAACATCGATCCGGCTATCATCGAGTTCCTGGCTGAGCACGAGCACATGGACGCACACGAGGTCATCAATATCCTGAACAAGAAGTCCGGTATGCTGGGTATCTCCGGCGTATCCTCCGACTTCCGTGATCTGGACGCTGCAGTTGCTGACGGCAACGCGCGTGCTGCTCTGGCGAAGGATATGTTCAACCTGTCCGTTAAGAAGATCATCGGTTCCTACGTTGCTGAGATGGGCGGCGTAGACGCTATCATCTTCACCGCAGGCGTAGGTGAGAACGACCGTTCGGTTCGCTGGGATGTCTGCGAGCACCTCGAGTACCTCGGCATCAAGATCGACCCGGAGAAGAACAAGTACCGCGGCAAGCAGATGGACATCTCCATCGACTGGGCACGCGTTCGCGTTCTGGTTATTCCGACCAACGAGGAGCTTATGATCGCCAAGGATACCGAGCGTCTGGTAAACGAGGCCAAGGCTCAGTAAGCCTTTCGTCAATTAGACAAATATGGGGGCGGAGCATAGGCTCCGCCTCTGTTTTTGCCCGGAGAGGAAACTTTTATGGAGCAAATTGATATCCCGCAGGAGCGCCGCTACTGCTCGAAGCTGGGATTTTCCGTGCTGGCGATCATGCTGTGGTCGATCCTTTGGCAGTTCGGCCTGTACTGGCTGGATGGTTGGATCCTGCCGTTCCGCATACCGGAAACGCTGTATTACCTGCTGCTGCTCGTCGGACATTATGCGGTATCGCTGCCGATTGTGTTCTGTTTGTGGCGCAAAACACCGCCGATGCCGTTCTGCAGGGAGCGGGCAGGCGCAAAGCGCATGGGCCGGTGGTTTGTCATCGGCTGTGCGCTGATGTGGCTCGGCTCGCTCATCGGCACGAATATCAACGACATGGTCTACATCTTGACCGGACGCGATCCGGTCGGCATGGTGGACGAGAGCTTTTCGCAGATGTCCATGACGGCCATCGTTCTCGGTGCCTGCATTATCGGTCCGCTGTGTGAGGAGCTGGTGTTCCGCGGCCTGCTGGCCGGCCGTCTCGCGCGGTACGGGCAGAAGCCGGGCGCATTCATTTCTGCGCTGCTGTTCGGTCTGTATCACGCCAATCTGGAGCAGTTTTTCTACGCCTTTGCGCTCGGTCTGCTGCTGTCCTATGCGTACTACCGCACCGGACTGCTGCGCACCTCGGTGCTGCTGCACATGCTGTTCAACATCATCGGCTCGGTGGTGCCCATGCTGCTGCCGGATACCATAGCCGCGCAGTCGGCGCTCGGCCTGTTTTGGATGGCGATGCTGGTGATCGGCATAATTCTGCTCGTTCGCGGCAGAAAACAGCAGGTCTGGTTGCACGGACCCTGCGCGCCGTCGCTCAAAGCCGTTTTGCAGAATGCAGGCATGTTTCTGCTGATTGTCACCTGCTTTGTGCAGACCGTGTTCAATTATCTATAAGGAGGAACGTCCATGCGGGTAGACCTGCATATGCATACCGGATATTCGGCCGATGCCCAGTATCCGCAGTCCATCGACGATAAAATTCACGCCTGCGAGCAGGCCGGACTGGATATCATCGGCATTACCGATCATCTGGATTTTCTGCGTTCGGGCGGCACGCGCGACAACCGTGATCCGGAAGCCTGTGCGCGCGAGGTATGGGAAAAGCGCCGTCCGGCAGGGAACGGCGGCATTGAGGTTCTGGCGGGTATGGAGATCGGCCAGCTGCATGCCACACCGGATGCGGACGATTTTGTCCGCACGCATCCGTTCGATATGGTCATCGGCTCGCTGCATGCCATGCCGAACGATCTGGATATCTACTTTCACGACTTTCCGAATATGGACTGCGACAAGTTCCTGCACGAGTATTTCGATCAGCTGCTGCTGCTCGAGGAGCACGGCGGCTTTGACGTGCTGGCGCACATTGATTATCCGCTGCGCGTGATGAAGCACGGCGACTATATCCCGTCGTTTGACAATTATATGGACCGCGTCCAGCAGGTGCTGCGCTCGTGCATCGACCACGGCTATGCACTCGAGCTGAATGCTGCCGGTATTGCGGGCTGGCAGAAAAAGGTCGGTCCACCGCAGAATATTCTGTACGAATACAAGCGCATGGGCGGCGAGCGCATCTCGATCGGCTCGGATTCGCACACGCTGGACACTGTGGCACGCGGCGTAGACGACTGCGTGAAGAATGCACTCGACGCAGGCTTTACCCACGTTACCGTGTTCCGTGAGCGCAAACCGGTGCAGATCGCACTGAAATAAATGTAGAGGCTGAAACAACATGCTTTTTGGAAGAAAACAGGAAATTACACACGCGGATACGACTGTTCGTGCCCGTGCAAAGATCAACTTGACGCTCGACGTCACCGGACGGCGGGAGGACGGCTACCACACGGTGGAGATGGTCATGCAGTCAATCGCGCTGCACGATACCGTGCGCGTTACCACCATCCACGGCGAGAAAAAGCCGCGCGGCATCGTGCTGAGCTGCAGCCTGCCGTTTCTGCCGACCGATGAGCGCAATCTGGCGTACCGTGCGGCGGAGCTGTTCTATAAGGAGACCGGCGCACTGCTCGAAACCTGCGAGATTCACATCGAAAAGCGCATTCCGGTTGCGGCAGGTCTGGCGGGCGGCTCGACGGATGCAGCGGCTGTGCTGCGTGCGCTCAACACATTGCATACAGCCGGTCTGACCGATGACGAGCTGTGCGAGATGGGACTTAAACTGGGTGCCGATGTGCCGTTCTGCCTGCGCGGCGGCACCATGCTGGCGCAGGGCATCGGCGAGGAGCTGAGCCTGCTGCCCGATATGCCGCACTGCTGGGTCGTGCTGTGCAAGCCGCCGTTCGCGGTGCCGACCAAGGAGGTCTATCAGGAGATCGACAGCGTGGATATCCTCGAGCATCCGGACAACAAGGGCATGATGGCTGCGCTCGATCAGGGAGATTACGAGGGCGTGTGCGCGTATCTGTCCAACGTGATGGAGACCGTTACGGCGGCAAAACGCCGTCAGATCGGTGAGATCAAGTCGTTTCTCGCAGAAAACGGTGCGGACGGTACGCTGATGAGCGGCTCCGGTCCGACCGTGTACGGCCTGTTCTCAGATGAGAGCCGCGCCAAAACGGCAGCGAAAATGCTGCACCGCCGTTTCGCGGATACGTTCCTGACGGAAACCTGCAATTAAACGGGTATAGAAAGCCGCCTTTCGGGCATACTGGGTACACCGGATGCAGAAAGGCGGTTTTGTTATGCAGAAACAGGATAGAAAGGTGCTCGCAGCAGTGCTGATGGCGGTTTATGTGCTGTTCTGGTCGGCGTTTGCGCCGCAGAGTCCGCGCGCGGCATGGTGGTGTACGGCGTTTTCCATCACCTGCGAGGAGGCGGCAGGAAAGGACGCGGGAAACGGTGAGAAAATCGAATTCCGCTCTTTCCTTGTCGATTTGCTGAGACACAAAGATAACACCTGAGGCAATCCCGCACAATTACATCTGCGGAACTTTGCGGGAATTTTGTGCCCTGATTTTGTTGCGGTTTTTTGCAATACACCAAGTATTGCTGCAAAACCGCGCCGCATCAGTGCGCAAAATTTACTCGCAAATTTCTCTTGATGAATTATGCGGTATTGCCTTAACTTTTCAGTCGCTCTATGGTATAATGACACAGTGAAACACGAAATTCATTTGCCAACGGAGGAAATTTATGAAGATCATTAACGAAAAGGGCAAGCTGTTCGGCATCATCAATGTTGTCGATCTGCTGGTGCTGGTCGCTGCGATCGCTGTCGTAGCCGGTGTCGGCTACAAGCTGTTTGCCAAGCAGATCAAGGAGGTTGCGTCTCCGCAGGTCTCCCTAACGATGACCGTCCGCGTACGCGGTGCAACGCCGTTCCTGGTAAACGAGGTGCAGCGCAACAGCCAGGTAGGCAAGTCGCTGGTAAACGGCAACAGCTATGTCAATGCGCAGATCACCGACATGAAGATCGAGAATTACGATCAGCAGGTAACCACCGCTGACGGCCGCATTGTAACGGCAACCGATCCGGCGAAGAAGGATCTGGTATTCACCATCACGACCAAGGTTTCCAAGGGCACGCCTGCACCGGCCATCGGTACGCAGGAGGTGCGCGCAGGCCGTACATTCATTGTAAAGACCAACGATTTTGAGACGACCGGCAACATTGATTCGGTCGATATTGCGGATAATTAAAGCCTATGAAAGCGTTATTTGAAAACAGTCTGTTCGTGCGGCTGCTGATGTGTCTGCGCGCATGGTACCACGAGGGCGCTATCGCGGGATTCTTTAACCGTATCCGGCAGGCGTACCCAGACTCGGTATTCTGCCGTCTGTGGAATAAATTCTGCGCGGCACCGATGTGTACCTCGGCGAACAGCACCTATGCGCAGATTCTGGCAGCGCTGCGCCGGTTTGTCGAAAAACTGGGCGGAATTGCGGCAAACAGCCTGATCTACCGCATCTGCCTTGCTGTCTGGCGGCCGATTGAGCGTGTCGCAGGCGGCGGCCTGATCGGCAGAGCCTGCAGGTTCGTCGGCGTGCGCGGTCTGCTGCTGATTTGTCTGGCGATGTATCTGCCACTCGATTCCGCTGTCCGCTGGGTGTCGGATGCCGGCTATCTGCCGTCGTTTGTGGCATCCGTGTGGGATGAGTGCCTGATGCTTGCTGCATTTGCGTATATCCTGTGGCACATGGCGATGAAGCGTGCGCCGCTTGGCTCGCGTGCTACGCCGGTGGATGCCTATCTGCTGCTGTTCATCGCGGTCGGCTTTTTCCTGATGTGTGCGGTTTCGCCGAATACGCATATCGCGGTAGCAGGCTACCGCGCGGTTGTGGAGTACCTGTTCTGGTTCTTCCTCGTCACCCGCCTGATTGAAAACGACCGCGATTTCGCGGTATTCTACGGTGCGCTCGTCGTGATGGCACTCTGTATTGCGGCGCACGGCATTTACCAGTATATCGTAGCCGCACCGATCCCGTCGAGCTGGGTCTCTCAGACCGAGGCCAGCGTGCGTACGCGCGTGTACTCGCTCACCGGCAGCCCGAATATCATGGGCAGCCTGCTGGTGCTGTTTGCCCCGATGGTGGCAGGACTTGCATATTACAGCAGTAAAATGTGGGTCAAGGTGCTGGCCGTCTGCGCGACCGGCATGATGTGCCTGAGCTGCATTTTCACCTTCTCCAAGGGTGCCTGGGGCGGTCTGGCAGTAGCCGTTGTGATTTTCGCCATCTTTCTGGACCGCCGCCTGATCGCGCTGATGGGCGTGACCGGTGTCGGTGCACTGCTGGCAATCCCGTCTATTGCGAACCGCATCACCTATCTGTTTACCGCGGATTACCTTGCAGCAAGCCGCCGCGCAGGTCGTGTCATTCGCTGGTCCAAGGGTCTCAAGCTGCTGCAGGAGAGCGATCCGGTGCTCGGCTTCGGCCTCGGCCGCTTCGGCGGCGCGGTTGCCATGCAGAACAAGGTCATCGAGGAGACCAAGGATTTCTCCTACTTCTACATGGATAACTATTATCTGAAAACGCTGGTCGAGATGGGTTATCTCGGTCTGGCGTTCTTCATCCTGCTGCTGTTCGGTCTGGTGCTGTGGAGCCTGCGCTCGATCGGCCGTACCGGCTACACCAAGGGCGACCGCACGCGCGTGCTGGCGGTTTCCATGTTCGCAGGCATGTGCGGCGTGCTGGTGCACTGCTACTTCGAGAATATCTTCGAGGTGCCGTATATGATGGCGTACTTCTGGAGCATGGCGGCAGCGGTTATGTACCTCGGGTACTTCCGGAAACGAAAAACCTGATTTTTTAGAGAACCTTCGTGAGAGGGTTCTCTTTTTTTCTCGGCACCGACTCGGCGGGGCATACGAACTGCGTTAGCGTGTTCGCCCCTGACGGGCGGGGAGTTTTTCGCTTAACCTCAGCGGGGGGGGGGAGTACGCCGTCTGCGGCGGCGGGAACGTGCCGCGCCCCGCGGCGGGGCAAGAGGGTAGACACCTGCGGTTTCTACCCTCTTAACTCCCGTTTCCCTTTATTTCTTAGTCTGGCGCAGATTGCCGACATGTGACCGCTTCGAAAATAGGGGAACGGCAGAGGATTCTTTCTACCGTAGGGGAGCACAGTGTGCTCCCATGCCGAAACCTATACGCAGTGCCGGATACCGTTCTGCTACACATACAGGCTACTCTGCGCAGGCGCGGCATAACCGTGCCGCGCAATTCGTGAGCGCGTTATAATAGACAGGACCTGCGAGGATAAATTGTACCAAATGCTTAATTCGTAGGTGCCGTGCGGTATAACGTGTTAAGGCGTTGCGCGACACGGGTATGTTGCGCCTGCGTAGATGAAACCACATGTGTAGCAGAACGGTATCTGACACTGCGAACAGGTTGCTCAAGAGGACGAACTCCGAAGGTAGTTCGTCTGTAGCAGAGAAAAAATCCTCTGCCGTACCCCTGTTTCGGAGCGGTCACATGTCGGTAATCTGCGTCAGATTAGGAAGCAAGGGAAAGGTAGGAGTCCAAAGAGGAAGGAAAACCGCAGGTTGTCCTTCCTTTTTGCCCCTGCGGCGGGCGCCGCACGTTCCTGCGCTACGCAGAGCATAACTCCCTCTGAATCGCAGGCGAAAACCTCGATTTAACATAAATTTTACTCGAAAACACACACTTTACTTAAACTTAACGAACTCTCGCTTTTGCATTTTACAAAACTTCCGTAAGATAATCTTGTAACAAAAAACGAAGACGAATGTAAAAGGAGAACAAATTATGAAAAAGAGCATTTCCATGCTTCTGGCAGCAATGATGCTGACCGGTGCACTGAGCGGCTGCGGCAGCAGCTCCTCTTCCGCTTCCTCGGATTCCCAGGCAAGCGGCAATGACAGCGGCGTATCCGGCGCGATCACTGTTATCTCCCGTGAGGATGGTTCCGGTACGCGCGGCGCGTTCATCGAGCTGACCGGCGTGGAGGAGAAGAACGACGCAGGCGAGAAGATCGACAACACCACCGCGGATGCCGAGATCGCCAACAAGACCGATGTTGTACTGACCAGCGTAGCAGGCAACGAGAAGGCTATCGGCTACATTTCCCTCGGTGCGCTGAACGACACCGTAAAGGCGGTCAAGGTAGACGGCGCAGAAGCTACCGTAGATAACGTAAAGGCAGGCACTTACAAGCTGTCCCGTCCGTTCAACATTGCAACCAAGGGCGAGCCGACCGGCGTAGCCAAGGATTTCATCAACTTCATCCTCTCCAAGGAAGGTCAGGCTGTTGTAACCGATAACAAGTACATCGCTGTTGACGACAATGCAGCAGCCTTCACTTCCGACGGTTCCTCCGGTCAGATCGCAGTCGGCGGTTCCTCCTCGGTATCCCCGGTTATGGAGAAGCTGATCGAGGCGTACAAGGCTGTAAACCCGAACGCAAGCATCGACCTGCAGACCTCTGACTCCACCTCCGGCATGACCGGCACGATGGACGGCACCTTTGCCATCGGCATGGCATCCCGCGAGCTGAAGGACGACGAGGCGGCACAGCTTACCGGCACCGCCATCGCACTTGACGGCATCGCAGTAGTCGTAAACCCGGCGAACACCATTGACGACCTGTCTATGGATCAGATCAAGGGTATCTATGTCGGCGACATTACCGACTGGGGCGACCTCGCGTAAGCGAATTCACAGACTGATAAAACAGGGCGAAGCGATTCGCCCTGTGCCTGTATAGGAGAAAGATTTATGAAGAACTTTCGGGAAAACCTGATGCACATGGTATTTTTCCTCTGTGCACTGACCTCCATCTTCGCGGTGGTGCTCATCTGTATTTTCCTGTTTGCGAACGGTGTGCCTGCCATGAAGGAGATTGGCCTGCTGGACTTCCTCACCGGCGCAAAGTGGAAGCCGGGCAACGACATTTACGGCATCCTGCCGATGATCCTCGGCAGCCTGTACATCACCGCCGGTGCGATCGTTATCGGCGTGCCGATCGGTTTGCTGACCGCGATATTCATGGCATTCTACTGCCCGAAAAAGCTGTACGGTCTGCTCAAGCCGTGCACCGAGCTGCTGGCCGGTATTCCGTCCATCGTATACGGCTTCTTCGGCATGGTCATTATCGTACCGGCAGTTCGTGCGGTGGCAGGCGTGTTCGGCGCGGATATTTCCGGCTCGTCCATTCTGGCGGCGTCCATTCTGCTCGGTATTATGATTCTGCCGACCATCATCGGCGTGTCTGAAGCGGCGCTGCGTGCGGTTCCGATGAGCTACTACGAGGGCGCCGTTGCGATGGGCGCACGGCATGAGCGCGCGATATTCACGGTTATGGTACCGGCTGCCAAGTCCGGCGTGCTGGCCGGCATCGTGCTCGGCATCGGACGCGCCATCGGCGAGACCATGGCGGTTATCATGGTAGCGGGCAACCAGCCGCGCCTGACCGGCAGCATGCTCAAGGGCATCCGCACCATGACGGCAAACATCGTGCTTGAGATGGGCTACGCCACCGGCCTGCACCGTGAGGCGCTTATTGCGACCGGCGTTGTGCTGTTCGTATTCATTCTGCTCATCAATCTGGCATTCTCGGTTCTCAAAAGGAGGAAGGAAGCATGACAAGAGAAGCTGTCTCTGCTGCAAAACCGGCAGTGCGCACACAGACAAAGACCGAAAAGGTGCACGGCGCCGCATCTGCGGCTGTGCTCAAGGGTCTGGTGTACGGCGCGGCTGTGCTGACCTTTGCGGTGCTGCTGTTCCTGATCGGCTATATCCTGGTGACAGGCATTCCACATCTCAAGCCGTCGCTGTTCCAGTGGAAGTATACCTCTGAGAACGTCTCGATGATGCCCGCCATCCTCACTACGGTTGAAACGACCGCGCTGGCACTCCTGCTCGCGGTTCCGCTCGGCCTGTTCACCGCCGTGTACCTGAATGAGTATGCCAAGCGCGGAAACAAGCTGGTAAACGTCATCCGCATCACGACCGAGACGCTTTCCGGCATTCCGTCCATCGTATACGGCCTGTTCGGCATGCTGTTCTTCGTCACCAAACTGCACTGGGGATACTCGCTGCTGGCCGGTGCGATGACGCTGGCGATCATGATCCTGCCGCTCATCATGCGTACCGCGGAGGAAGCGCTGATGGCGGTTCCGGATTCCTATCGCGAAGGCTCGTTCGGTCTGGGTGCCGGACGTCTGCGCACGGTATTCCGCATCGTGCTGCCTGCTGCGGGTCCCGGCATCCTGTCCGGTGTTATCCTCGGTATCGGCCGCATCGTCGGCGAGACTGCGGCGCTCATCTTTACCGCAGGTACCATGGCACAGATCCCCGGTCTGTTCCAGTCCGGCCGTACGCTGGCCATCCACATGTATGTGCTCTCGGGTGAGGCGCTGCACATGAGCGAGGCAAATGCTACCGCAGTCGTTCTGCTGCTGGTGGTCCTGCTGATGAATACGCTTTCCGCTCTGGCAGCGAAAAAGCTGACCAAGAAGTAAATGGAGAATGAACATGGAAAATAAGATCGAAATTCACAATATGAATCTGCATTACGGCGATTTTCACGCCCTGCACGATATCAATCTGGATATCAAGGAGAATGAGATCACCGCATTCATCGGACCGTCCGGCTGCGGCAAGTCTACGCTGCTGCGTTCGCTCAACCGCATGAACGATCTGGTGGAAAACTGCCGTATCACGGGCGACATCATGCTCGATGGTCAGGATATCTATAAGAACTGTGACGTTAATCTGCTGCGCCGCCGTGTCGGCATGGTATTCCAGAAGCCGAATCCATTCCCGATGTCGATTTATGATAACATCGCCTACGGTCCGCGCACGCACGGCATCAAGAGCCGTGTGCAGCTTGACGAGATCGTTGAAACCTCGCTCAAGCGTGCCGCTATCTGGGAGGAGACCAAGGATAACCTCAAAAAATCCGCGCTGTCCATGTCCGGCGGTCAGCAGCAGCGAATCTGCATCGCGCGTGCGCTTGCTGCAGACCCGGAGGTGCTGCTGATGGACGAGCCGACCTCTGCGCTTGATCCGATCTCCACCGCGAAGATCGAGGACCTTGTGCTCGAGCTTAAAAAGGATTATACTATCGTTATGGTAACGCATAATATGCAGCAGGCCACCCGTGTTTCGGATACGACTGCGTTCTTCCTGCTTGGCGACATGATCGAAGTGGATGACACCGAAAAGCTGTTCTCCATGCCGTCGGACAAGCGCACGGAAGACTACATTACGGGGAGGTTCGGCTAATGAGAAACCGTTTTGACAATCAGCTTGCGGAGATGAACAATGAGCTGATCTCGATGGGGGCACTGTGCGAAAACGCAATCGCCAGTGCGGTAAAGGCCCTGCTTGAGGGCGATATCAAGCTGGCGGCTGCCGCCATCCGCATTGATCAGGAGATCGACCGCAAGGAACGCGAAATCGAGTCCATGTGCCTCAAGCTGCTGCTGCAGCAGCAGCCGGTTGCAAGCGATCTGCGCCTGATCTCGTCCGTGCTGAAAATGATCACGGATATCGAGCGCATCGGTGACCAGGCAAGCGATATTGCGGAGATTGTAACATATCTGTCCGGTGCGTGCGGTCACAACATGCATATCGACCAGATGGCGCAGGCAACCATTAAAATGGTGACCGACAGCCTGGATGCGTTTGTCCGCCGTGACCTGACCCTTGCATGGAGCGTTATTGAATATGATGACGTGGTGGACCGCCTGTTCGATGAGTGCAAGAGCGACCTTATCGCGGAGATCGCGCAGAACCCGGAGGACGGCGAGCGCGTACTCGATGTGCTGATGATCGCCAAGTATCTCGAGCGTATCGGTGACCATGCGACCAACATTGCCGAATGGGTGGAGTTTTCCATCACCGGCTCGCATAAAAGCGCAATGCACGGCGCGGAAGCGGCGGCGCGCTGACAGAAATCGGAGTGTAATATATGATATACTGTGTGGAAGATGATGCGGGTATCCGCGAACTGGTGGTGTACACGCTGCGCAACACCGGTTTTGAGGCTGACGGCTTCGAGGACGGTGCGGCGCTGACCGCTGCTCTGAAAAAATGCAGGCCGCAGCTGATTCTGCTGGATATCATGCTGCCCGGCGAGGACGGCATCACCATTCTGCGTCGTCTGCGCGCAGCGCCGGATACGGCGAAGATTCCGGTCATTCTGCTGACTGCGAAAAACACGGAGTACGACAAGGTAGTCGGTCTGGACACCGGTGCGGATGATTACATTCCCAAGCCGTTCGGCATGATGGAACTGATCGCGCGCATTCGTGCGGTCCTGCGCCGCACCGAGGATCTGCAGGACAAGGATGAGCCGCGTCCGCTGGTAGCCGGCGGCATTTGTGTGGATGAGCGTGCGCACACCGTATTCGTTAACGAGCAGGAGGTGCAGCTGACGCTCAAGGAGTACCAGCTGCTGTGCCTGCTGATGAAAAACCGCGGTGCTGTGCTCACGCGCGATGTGCTGCTCGAGAATATCTGGGGTTATAATAATGAAAGCGAAACCCGCACGGTCGATGTGCATATCCGCACGCTGCGGCAAAAGCTGGGCGCGGACGGTGCGCTGATCGAGACTGTCCGCGGTGTCGGCTACCGCATGGGAGAGCACACATGAGAAAGCGCGTATTCGGCAGCATTTTCCTCACATCGCTTGTCACGCTGCTGCTGACGACCGGGCTGTTGCTGCTGGCAGTTCACGCCGGTCTGACCAATGACATGCGGCGGCGGCTGGTGACGGAGAGCAGCTACCTGTCTGCGGTGGATAACATCCGGGGGAAGCTGGAGAAGTTCGGCTCGGTATATGCCGACCGTTTGACGCTGGTCGCGCAGGACGGCACTGTGCTGTACGACAACCGCACGAATGCCTCCGAGATGGAGAACCACGCCGTCCGTCCGGAGATTGCGGCGGCAGAGCAGAACGGCACGGGCGAGGACAACCGTCTGTCCGAAACCTTCGCTAAGCAGACGTTTTATTACGCGGTGCGCCTGAAAAACGGCGATGTTCTGCGTATTTCCGCAACTGCGGACAGCGTGTTCGGCGCACTGTCGAATGCGTCGCCGTGGATTGTGCTGATCATCCTGCTGGCGCTGCTGGTCGCGGCGCTGCTGGCAGGTTGGCTGACCGGTCTGTTCCTCAAGCCGATCGAAGCGCTCGACCTGCATGATCCGATGAAGGGCGAAGCCTATGACGAGCTGTCGCCGCTGCTGCACCGCATGGACAAGCAGAACCACAAAATTCAGGCGCAGATGGACGAGCTGCAGCGCCGTCAGGCTGAGTTTGACGACATTACGGCCCGTATGGATGAAGGTCTGGTACTGTTTTCCGGCAAGGGCATGATTCTGTTCGCCAATCACGCTGCGCGGGCGCTGTTCCCGCATGACAGTGCGGAAGGCAGCTATCTGACGCTGTGCCGCGACGCGAATTACATTCAGGTGGTCGAGCAGGCACTCGACGGCAAAGGCGCACACGGCAAACTCGAGCGGAACGGCCGCATTTATGAACTTACGGCAAGCTCGGTGGAGGAGAACAGCGCATGGCACGCCGCCGTGCTGCTGATCGTGGATATTACCGAGCGCGAGCGTGCCGAGCAGCAGCGGCAGGAATTTACAGCCAATGTGTCGCACGAACTGAAAACGCCGCTGACCAGCATCATGGGCTACGCGGAAATCATCGCGGGCGGCATTGCCAAGCCGGAGGACGTAGCGCCGTTTGCGGGCAAGATTCGCACGGAAGCGCAGCGGCTGCTGGCACTCATCGAGGATATCATTCACCTGTCCCGACTGGATGAAGGCGGAGAAACAGTGACTTTTGAGCCGGTGGAGCTGTCCGCACTCTGTGATACTGTGCGCGACCGCCTGCAGAGCAAGGCAGCAAGCAAGGGTATCGCGCTGCGCATCGAGGGAGAACCGGCTGCGGTTTCCGGTCAGCGCCGCACGCTCGAGCAGATGATCTTCAATCTGACGGATAACGCCATCAATTATAATAAGCCGCAGGGCAGCGTGACGCTTACGACCGGCACGGAGAGCGGGCGACCGTTCGTGCGGGTGGCGGATACCGGCATCGGTATCACGCCGGCGGATCAGCAGCGCGTGTTTGAGCGGTTCTACCGCGTGGATAAAAGCCACAGCAAGATGACCGGCGGCACCGGACTGGGGCTTTCGATTGTCAAGCATGGTGCGGCGCTGCATCATGCGGAGGTTGAGCTGAAGAGTGCGCTCGGCGAGGGGACTTGCATTACTTTGCGGTTTCCTAAAGAATAAGCTGCGCTCTGCGGAGCGCGGGAGACTGCCGCATCCGCGGCGGGGACAAAGAGGAAGGGACACCTGCGGTTTCCCTTCCTCTTTGAACTTCTACCTTTCCCTTGTTAGATAGCCTGACGCAGACCAGAGACCGGCGACAGCTTCGAAAATAAGAGTACGACAGAGGATTTTTTCTTCCGTGTCTTTCTCAACCGATTCGCAGTGTCAGATAACGTACTGCTACACATGCGGTTAGATCTACGCAGGCGCAACATGACCGTGTTGCGCAATTCGTTAATCTGGAGTTTACGCACGGCACCTACGGATTAGGCGTTTGGTACAAGTTATTTTCGTAGGCCCTGTCTGTAACAAACAACGCGCTCACGAATTGTGCGGCACTGTTATCCTCCAGGGGACCCTCTCTTGCCCTGCGGGCAATTCACCTTGTGCCGCACCCAGCGTAGATTTTCTGGTCTGTGTGGCAGAATGGTATCTGACACTGCGGATATGCGGATACATGGCGCACGAAGTGCGACCATGCGGAAGAAAAGATCCTCTGCCGTTCCTTTATAGTCTCAGCTCTGCAAATTTCGCCGTGCTAAATAGGAAGAAGGATGATTCACAAGAAGGAGGGAACCTTGGTTCTCTCCTTCTTGTGCCCCTGCCGGGCAGGCAAGTTCCGTTCGCCTCGCAGGCGAAATCCCCTCGAAAAAGAAAATCTCAAAAAAATTAAGAAATTTTGAAAAAAACACTTGCGCGATACACCCGGTGTAGTGTATACTAATTACAGTTGCGCAAATGCGTAACCGAATTGCCGCGCAAAGGAGTTTCTCCTGCGCACGCCCATCGGCCATCAACCGGATTTTCCCGGCGTGGTCCCTGGTGCGGTCCAAAAACGGCCGACCTGCCGTTATACCGGGTAATCAAGCAATTTGACTGCAAAACAGGCTTAAAATGCGTAAAAATCAGCACTTTTTCCGATTGCAGCCATTGGTTTCTCGTGCTATAATTAACGCTGGTCTGGTTGAGTACTGGACCGGCGATTTTTTATCCCCGCCGCTGTCCGTGGAAGGGCCACGAACAGTGTAAAGAAAAGTGGAGGGCAAACAGACAAATCAGAACCGGATTAACCCACCGGCGCTCGATTGCTGCACTACCCCCAAACTTCTTATATTAAAGGAGAGCATTTTATGCAGATCACTGATCCTATCGCGGATATGCTGACTCGTATCCGCAACGCTGGCAATGCTCGTCATGCCAGTGTGGATGTACCCGCATCCAAGATGAAGAAGGCTATTGCCCAGATCCTGCTCGACGAAGGCTACATCAAGTCTTTCGAGGTTGTAGAGGGCAACACCCAGGGCATTATCCGCATCGCACTGAAGTACGTTGATAACCGCCAGAAGGCTATCACCGGCATCAAGCGTGTGTCCAAGCCGGGCCTGCGTGTATACGCTGGCGCACAGGAGCTGCCGAAGGTACTCCGCGGCCTTGGTATTGCCATCGTTTCCACTTCCAGAGGCGTCATGACCGACAAGAAGGCTCGCGAGCTGAACGTCGGCGGTGAAGTTCTCGCATTTGTATGGTAAGGGAGGTATAAACAATGTCTCGTATTGGTAGAATGCCGATTGCCATCCCGGCCGGCGTTGAAGTCAAGATTGACGGCAGCGTTGTTACCGTGAAGGGCGCTAAGGCAACCCTTACCCGCGAATTTCATCCGAACATGACCATCGCGGTAGAGGGCAACGAAATCCTCGTAACCCGTCCGAACGACGACAAGCACAACCGCGCACTGCACGGCCTCACCCGCAGCCTGGTTCACAACATGGTTGTTGGTGTTACCGATGGCTTCAAGAAGGAGCTGAGCGTTCAGGGCGTTGGTTACCGTGTCGCTAAGCAGGGCAAGGATCTGGTTATGAACCTCGGTTACTCGCATCAGGTTACCATGAGCGAGGTAGAGGGCATCACGATCGACGTTCCGAACCCGAACACGATCATCATCTCCGGTCCTGACAAGCAGAAGGTTGGCCAGTTTGCAGCGGAAGTCCGCGAGAAGCGTCCGCCGGAACCCTATAAGGGCAAGGGCATTCGCTACGCTGATGAGTATGTCCGCCGCAAGGAAGGCAAGACCGGCGCTAAGAAGAAGTAAGGAAAGGAGAGGCGAAAATAAATGGTTTCGAAGAAGGATTCCAACAAGGCGCGCCTTCAGCGCCACAAGCGCGTACGCGCTAAGATCAGCGGCACCGCTGAGCGTCCCCGTCTGGACGTATTCCGTTCTGCAAAGAACATCTATGCACAGGTTATTGACGATGTAGCCGGTGTAACCCTCGTATCCGCCTCGACTGCAGAGAAGAGCTTTACCGAGTACGGCGGCAACAAGGAAGCAGCCAAGAAGATTGGTCAGATCGTTGCCGAGCGCTGCAAGGCTAAGGGCATTGAGACTGTCGTGTTTGACCGCGGCGGCTATGTGTTCCACGGCCGCGTGAAGGAGCTCGCAGATGGCGCCCGTGAGGGCGGCCTGCAGTTTTAATCGGGAGGAGGTAAAACATGGCTCAGTTTAACAGAAACGATAAGCGTGAGGACGAGTTCTCCGAGAACGTCGTAGCGCTGAACCGCGTTGCCAAGACCGTTAAGGGCGGCCGAATCTTCAAGTTCGCAGCTCTGGTCGTAGTAGGCGACGGCAAGGGTACCGTTGGTTTCGGCCTCGGCAAGGCTTCCGAGGTTCCGGACGCTATCCGCAAGGGCATCGAGGACGCCAAGAAGAACCTCGTTAAGATTTCTCTGAAGGGCACCACCATCCCGCACGAGGTTATCGGCGAGTTCGGTGCAGGCCGCGTTCTGCTCAAGCCTGCTGCTCCCGGTACCGGCGTTATCGCTGGCGGCGCTGTTCGTGCAGTAGTTGAGGCTGCCGGCATCAAGGACATCCGTACCAAGTGCCTGCGTTCCAACAACCCGCAGAACGTTGTTACCGCAACGATGGAAGGCCTGAAGAGCCTGCGCGACGCAGCTCAGGTAGCTGCTGTACGCGGCAAAGCCGTAGAAGAACTGTAAGAAAGGGGTAACTGACAATGGCTAACATGAAGATTACCCTGAAAAAGAGCCTGGCTGGTCGCTTGGAGAAGCACATCGCAACGGCTCATTCTTTGGGGCTTAAGAAGATCAATGACGTAACCGTTCAGCCGGACAACGCGCAGACGCGCGGCAAGGTAAAGCAGATCGGTTACCTGCTCGAAATCGTAGAGGAGGCGTAACCCATGAAGCTGCATGAATTGACGCCTGCCGCAGGCGCTACCAAGCCGGCATACCGTAAGGGCCGCGGCGCTGGTTCCGGCAATGGCAAGACCGCAGGTCGCGGTCACAAGGGCCAGTGGGCCCGTTCCGGCGGCGGTGTCCGTCCGGGCTTTGAAGGCGGCCAGATGCCTCTGGCACGTCGTCTGCCGAAGCGTGGTTTCCACAACATTTTCGGCACCACTTACGCACCGGTCAATGTTTCCGCACTGGAGAAGTTTGAAGACGGCGCTGAGGTAACTGCAGAGATCCTCTGCAATGCCGGCATCGTTAAGAATGCTCTCGACGGCATCAAGATCCTCGGCACCGGCACGCTGACCAAGAAGCTGACCGTTAAGGCAGCTGCTTTCTCGGCTTCCGCAAAGGAGAAGATCGAAGCCGCAGGCGGAAAGGCCGAGGTGGTTTAAGGTGTTTCAAACCCTTAAAAACGCCTGGTCTATGCCCGAACTGCGCAAGAAGATGCTGTACACTCTGTTCATCATCCTGATCTTCCGCTTTGGTTCGTGCATTCCGGTTCCGTTTATTGATACCGCGCTCCTGTCTCAGTACTTTGAGCAGGCATCGGTGAACGGTTCGATGCTTGGTTATCTGGATATGTTCACCGGCGGTGGTCTGTCTCGTGCGACCATCTTCGCAATGTCCATCACCCCGTATATCAACGCATCCATTATCCTTCAGCTGCTGACTGTTGCCATCCCCGCTCTTGAGCGCATGGTAAAGGACGGCGGCGAGGAAGGCCGTGAGAAGATCGCAAGCTGGACCCGTTACCTCGGCGTTCTGCTCGGTCTGCTCCAGGGCCTGTCCTACTACGCACTGCTCCGCAACGGTTTCGGCGGCAAGACTATGCTGTCTAACACCGGCGCGCTTGCAGCCGTAACCATTATTGTAACTTTCACCGCAGGCACCGCGCTGATCATGTGGATGGGCGAGCATATCACCCAGAAGGGTATCGGCAACGGCATTTCGATCATCCTGTTCGCAGGTATCGTTTCCCGCGGTCCGTCGCTCATGCGTACGCTGGCTAACCTGTTCCAGACCGGCACGAGCGGCATCGTTTCCGGCATTGTAATGATTATCGTCGGTCTTGCGATCGTTGTATTCATCGTTTATATGTCGAACGCAGAGCGCCGCATCCCGGTTCAGTACGCAAAGCGCGTAGTTGGCCGCAAGATGTACGGCGGTCAGTCCACCCACCTGCCGATCAAGGTCAATGCGTCCGGCGTTATGCCGATCATCTTCGCATCGTCCATCCTGTCCCTGCCGCAGACCATTTCGATGTTCTGGCACCCGGAGAGCGGCTCGGTTGGTGCGCATATTCTTAACCTGTTCTCTCAGACCAGCGTGTTCTACATTGTACTGTACGCACTGCTGATCCTCGCATTTGCATACTTCTATGCATCCATCCAGTTCAACCCGATCGAGATCGCCAACAACCTGAAGAAGAACGGCGGCTTCATCCCGGGCTTCCGTCCCGGCAAGCCGACCAGCGACTTCATCACCAAGGCACTCGGCAAGGTCACCTTCGTTGGTGCGCTGTTCCTCGCTGTTGTAGCACTGCTCCCGCTGATCGTAGGCGCAGTAAACTCCAGCCTGAGAAACGTAGCACTGGGCGGCACCTCGGTTATCATCGTAGTAGGCGTTGCGCTTGATACGGTGAAGCAGATGGAAGCACAGATGCTGATGCGTCATCATAAGGGATTCCTGGAATAATTCTGGAGGCTGTGTTCAAATGAATTTAATTCTGCTGGGCGCTCCGGGCGCCGGTAAGGGCACGCTTGCTTCTTACCTGATCGAGCAGATGGGTGTACCGAGCATTTCCACCGGTAACATCCTGCGCGAAGCGATTAAGAACAATACTCCGCTCGGCCAGTCCGCTAAGGAGTATATGGATGCCGGCAAGCTGGTACCCGATGAAGTGGTTATCGGCATGCTGAAGGAGCGTATCGCTAAGCGCGACTGCAAGAGCGGTTTCATCCTCGATGGTTTTCCGCGTACGATTCCGCAGGCGGAAGCACTCGACGAGATTGCTCACATCGACTGCGCTCTGTCCCTTGAGGTTGCAGACGACGTCATCGAAAAGCGCATGACCGGCCGCCGTGTCTGCCTGCGCTGCGGTGCAACCTATCACGTTGAGGCAAATCCGCCGCGCGTGAAGGACGTTTGCGACATCTGCGGCGATAAGCTGGTCATCCGCAGCGATGATCAGGCTGAGGTCGTTCGTCATCGTCTTGAAACCTACCATGAGCAGACTGAGCCGCTCAAGGGCTACTATGAAGCCCAGGGCAAGCTCAAGAGCATCGATGGTGCTCAGGGCATCACCGCTACTGAAAAGTTTGCAGTAGAGGCGCTGGGTCTGTAATATGATTCATATCAAGACGGAAAAAGAGCTTGAAAAAATGCGTGTTGCCGGTCGCCTTACCGCTATTGCGCGTAAGGCGGCGGCAGACGCCGTAAAGCCGGGTGTTACCACCTGGGAGATCGACCGCATCGTCCGCAAGACGATTGAGGATGCCGGCGCCAAGCCGTCCTTCCTCGGCTACGGCGGTTTCCCGGGCAGCGCCTGCGTATCGCTGAATGACCAGGTCATCCACGGTATTCCTTCCAAGCACGCAGTTGTCAAGGAAGGCGATATCGTTAAGGTTGACGTTGGTGCGTACATCGGCGGTTTCCACGGCGACTGCGCCTGCACCGTTCCGTGCGGTGAGGTAAGCGAAGAGGCAAAAAAGCTGATCGCTGTAACACGTCAGAGCTTCTTTGAAGGCATTAAATTTGCCCGTGAGGGCTACCGCGTATCGGATATCGGCGCAGCCGTTCAGGCTTACGTCGAGGCCAACGGCTTTTCTGTCGTGCGCGACTACGTCGGTCACGGCGTAGGCGCTGCGCTGCACGAGAGCCCGGAGGTTCCGAACTACGGCAAACCGGGCCACGGCATTCGCCTGCAGCGCGGTATGGTCATCGCGGTAGAGCCGATGGTCAATGTGGGTGTTTACACGGTCAAGGTCCTGCCGGATGGCTGGACGGTTAAGACCAGGGACGGCAAGCTGTCCGCTCACTACGAAAACACCATCGCTATTACGGATGGAGAGCCGGAGATTCTTACGAATATCGACGGCGAAGTGCTGTAATGGCAGAGATTCGTACCGCCGACATTGTGCTGTCGCTGACCGGAAGGGACAGAGGACAGCTGATGCTGGTCGTCGCAGAGGAGGGGGATTTTCTTCTGCTGGCGAACGGACGTGCGCGCCGGGCCGAAAACCCGAAGCGCAAGCGCCGCAAGCATGTGAGCCTGCAGGGCCCATGCGACGAGCGCACACGGCTTAAGCTGCAAAGCGAAAGCCGGCTGACAAACAGCGAGATCCGCAAGGCGCTCGCCCTCTGGACAGGGGACGAGAACGCAAATTGACCGAGGAGGATAAACCACAATGGCAAAAGATGATGTGATTGAGCTCGAGGGTACCGTCGTAGAGGCGCTGCCCAATGCAATGTTTCAGGTAGAGCTTCCCAACGGCCATAAGATTCTGGCGCATATCTCGGGCAAGCTCCGCATGAACTTTATCCGCATTCTTCCCGGCGACAAGGTCACCGTTCAGATGTCGCCTTACGACCTGACCCGCGGTCGTATCACTTGGCGTTCCAAGTAAGATAAAAAGCGGGCGGAGGTACGCATGTGACCTGCGCGCCAGTGGTCGCCGGACAGGTTTCCGGTGTCCCATCCCACCAAAAATTTGATGGAGGTAAAATAACATGAAGGTAAGACCGTCTGTAAAGCCGATCTGCGAGAAGTGCAAGATCATTCGCCGCAAGGGCAAGGTTATGGTTATCTGCCAGAACCCGAAGCACAAGCAGAAGCAGGGCTAAGAGCACCTGACGGTGCTTATAGGGACTTTCAAAAAGTCCCTATATACGAAAATCAGTTCCAGTAGAAACTGATTTTCGATACCGAAATGACGCGATCCAAGATCGCTGAGTCAAGGTATAAAAAGTACGGGCAAAGCTCGCACTTTTTATGGAAACTGCAAGCAGTTTCCGAATAAATGCGCACCCAGGGGTGCGGATCATGGTTTACGCGAGCACGACAAGCACGCACGGCGAGTGCGGCGCTGCAGGAGCGGAGGCGGCTCCTATACTGTGTTTGCAAACACGCCTCAGTGTGTAACTATGGAGGTTATAATAGTATGGCACGTATTGCCGGTGTTGACCTTCCCCGCGAGAAGCGCGTGGAGATCGGCCTGACCTACGTTTTCGGCATTGGCCGCAAAACGTCCAACGAGATCCTTGCTAAGACCGGTATCAATCCGGATACCCGCGTTAAGGACCTGACCGAAGAAGAGGCTGCTAAGCTGCGTGAAGTCATCGAGCGCGACTACAACGTCGAGGGTGACCTGCGCCGTGAGATCGGCCTGAATATCAAGCGTCTGGTTGAGATTGGCTGCTACCGCGGCCTGCGCCATCGCCGCGGCCTGCCGGTTCGCGGTCAGCGCACCAAGACCAATGCTCGTACCCGCAAGGGCCCGAAGAAGACCATTGCGAACAAGAAGAAGTAAGGAGGGGAACGTATAAATGGCTAAGGTACAGAAGAAGGGCGCTGCGACCCGTACTCGTCGTCGTGAGCGCAAGAACATTGAAAAGGGCGCGGCACATATCCGTTCCTCTTTCAACAACACGATCGTTACCATTACCGACCTGAACGGTAACGCTATTTCCTGGGCTTCCTCCGGCGAAATGGGCTTCCGCGGTTCGCGTAAGTCCACTCCGTTCGCTGCTCAGACTGCGGCTGAAACCGCTGCTGCTGCTGCAATGGAGCACGGTCTGAAGACTGTTGAAGTATACGTTAAGGGCCCGGGTTCCGGCCGTGAGGCTGCAATCCGTGCACTGCAGGCCGCTGGCCTCGAGGTTACCATGATCAAGGACGTAACCCCGATCCCGCACAACGGCTGCCGTCCGCCCAAGCGTCGTCGAGTTTAATAGAGGAGGAACCAATAAATGGCTAAGAATACCCAGCCCGTTCTCAAGCGCTGCAAGACGCTTGGTCTTTCCCCTGCGGTACTTGGTTACTCCAAGTCCACGAAGCGTCAGCCCAAGCAGAGCCGCCGCAAGCAGTCCGAGTACGGCATGCAGCTGAACGAAAAGCAGAAGGTAAAATTCATCTACGGCGTACTCGAGAAGCAGTTCCATGCTTACTACGAGAAGGCTGAGCGCAAGCAGGGCATCACCGGTGAGATCCTGCTGCAGGAGCTCGAGCGCCGTCTGGACAACGTAGTTTTCCGCATGGGCTTTGCTAACACCCGCCGTGAGGCTCGTCAGCTGGTTAACCATGCACACTTCACCGTAAACGGCAAGCGCGTTAACATTCCGTCTTACCAGGTTAAGCCGGGCGACGTAGTTGCAGTTTCCGAGAAGTCCCGTTCTACCACCAAGTTCAAGTCTCTGCTGGAAGAGAACGGCAAGAAGGCTTGCCCGAAGTGGATCGAGAAGGCTAACGATTCCTTCGAGGGCAAGATCGTTGCGATGCCTGCACGCGACGACATCGACTATGATGTTGCCGAGCACCTCATCGTCGAGCTGTACTCGAAATAATAGACCCTCGCTTTTGGAACAGGCGCGGCGTCTGCTTCGCCTGTTCTATCTTAAGTTTCCAACCAACGTGAAGGAGGGTACCACATGATCGAAATCGAAAAACCGCGTATTGACTGTGAACAGCTCGCGGAGGACGGTTCCTACGGCAAGTTCGTCGTAGAGCCTCTTGAGCGCGGCTACGGCACCACGCTGGGCAACTCTCTGCGCCGCATCCTGCTGTCGTCTCTGCCTGGCACGGCAGCGTCCAGCATCAAGATCGCTGGTGTGCAGCATGAGTTTTCTACGATTCCGGGCGTTAAGGAAGACGTTACCGAAATCGTGCTGAATGTTAAGGGCATTATTGCCAAGCTGCATTGTGATGGTCCCAAGACGGTCTACATCGAGGCCGCCGGCGAGGGCGAGGTCAAGGCTGGCGATATTCATGCAGACGGCGAGGTTGAGATCCTCAACCCGGATCTGCACATCGCTACCCTGATGAGCGACGCGCGTCTGTCCATGGAGATCACGATGACTTCCGGCCGCGGCTATGTTCCGGCTGAGAAGAACAAGCAGCATCAGACCTCCATCGGCGTCATTCCGGTGGATTCGATCTACACGCCGGTTTATAAGGTAAACTACACGGTTGAAAACACCCGTGTACGCGACCTGACCGACTATGACAAGCTGACGCTCGAGGTATGGACCGATGCAACCATCAACGCACGCGACGCGGTTTCGCTCGGTGCAAAGGTTCTGCGCGACCACCTCGATCTGTTCGTAGACCTGTCCGAGGAAATCGGCTCCAAGTCCACCGTTGTTGAAAAGGCTGAAGCGCAGCACGATAAGGTGCTTGAAATGACCATTGAGGAGCTTGACTTCTCCGTGCGTTCGTTCAACTGCCTCAAGCGCGCAGGCATCAACACGGTTGAGGACCTCATCAACACCTCCGAGGAGGACATGATGAAGGTTCGTAACCTGGGCCGCAAGTCCCTGGAAGAGGTTATCGGCAAGCTGGAGGCAATGGGTCTCCACCTCGCCAAGTCCGAAGAATAATCTGCGTCTTTCCGCCCGCAGCTTCGTCAGAAGCACGATTGCGTACCTTTGTACGCGGCACGCGCTTCTTCCTTGCTGTGAACGAAAATACTTGATTATTTCAAAGAGGAATTACTTGAACTGTTGCGGCGGTACGATTACCGCGCCGCCGCTTTACTTTAATTTGGAGGTAAACTCACATGGCTAACAATCGCAAGCTCGGCCGTGCTACGGATCACCGTATGGCTATGCTGCGTGCGCTGGTAACCTACCTGCTGGAGAACGGCAAGGTTGAGACCACGCTCGCTCGTGCCAAGGAAGTAGGCCCGCTGACTGAGAAGATGATCACCCTGGGCAAGAAGAACACCCTGGCATCCCGCCGTCAGGCTATGGCTTTCGTAACCAAGGAAGCTGTTGTTGCTAAGCTGTTCTCTGAGATCGCTCCGGAGTACGCTAACCGCAACGGTGGCTACACCCGCATCATCAAGACCGGCCCGCGTCGTGGCGACGCAGCTGAAATGGCGATCATCGAGCTGGTTAAGTAAGTTAAATTTTAACTTCTGACGACTCGATCTGTTCCAAAACAGAAAAATGATCCTAAAAAGGTTATCCAGTAGCGTGCTTATTGGATAACCTTTTTCTTTTTGCTTTTTTGCAGCCTGTATGTTACTATGTAGATAAATCGAAAGGCTAAATTCTGTCGAACAGGAAAAGGAGGGCCACAGATGTTTGCAATGCAGATGTTTGATATATTGAGTTTCATCGTCCCCATCATGTTTATTGTCGTATTTGGCATCATCATTTTTTCCATCATACAGGGGATAAGCACATGGCATAAGAACAACAATTCGCCCAGATTGACCGTACCGGCAGTGATCGTTGCAAAGCGGACAGATGTATCACATTACCAGCATGCCAATGCTGGCGACATGAGTGGAGCGCACGGCTTCCACACAACGTCGAGCACGACCTATTATGTCACGTTTCAGGTGGAAAGCGGGGACCGGATGGAGCTCCATGTTTCCGGCTCGGAATACGGCATGCTCGCAGAGGGCGACACCGGCAGACTGACCTTCCAGGGGACGCGGTATCTGTCGTTTGAGCGATAACTTTTATTCGGAAGGGGCTTGCGTACGCCGGAAAATATTCAAATGATCTGTTTGGTGTGGCTGGCACAGAGGAAAATCACCGTGCGCGAGATCAACCTCAAGCGGCAGGAAGGCAGTTCGGTAAAAATCGTGCTGTTTATCGCCATGCCGCGGCATTTCGATACAGCGGATTTCCTGCGGCTGCAGGAGGATATCCCGGGTGTGCAGTCGGTTGAGATATAAACGGAATAGCAAAGCCGTTCGGCAGAAATGCCGAACGGCTTTTGTGCTGATTAAATAATACGATATTGAAATATCAGGATTTATTTGGTATACTGTAACAAACAAATAAAGGGAGGTCCCCGTATGAGAAAGAGAATCCCCGCAATCATCCTGATGTTTGCCCTGTTTCTGACCACATCCTATGCGGCGAACACCTACCGCAAGACGATTACCGTCACGTCCGGCGTCAATGTGGAATTCAACAACGAGGCCATCGACATGACAGACGCCAACGGCAAAGCGGTCGAGGCGTTTATCTACAACGGCACGACCTATGTGCCGATTCGTGCGGTGTCGAATGCGTTCGGCGCGGATATCGGCTACGACCGCAATACGCAGACGATTTCAGTCTATGATGATTTCAACGAAATGGTTACAGTGGCATATAAATTAAATCATAACATGTACTACTGTTTATCTTCGGCTGACCTGTGGCTGGACCACATATTTGCTAATATGTCCTATGATGCATCTGAGGAAATATCTCTGCAGGCTCAATTATTGGAACGTAATGAGCGTATGATAGAGACATTGCGTGAGGACAACGGAAATTGTGGCTACTTAGAAGATTCGTTACTGGGATATTATCAAGACTTTGTTAATCAGTATAACTCCTTGAAATCGGTGTATATTGCCTTTTCTAAAAATCCGCAAAACACTTCTGCACTCTCAAGTATGGTTGCATATAATTCTAAAATGCGTACAGATTTTATTCAGTACGGAAACGACATGGAAGATTTGCTGGATTCGTTTAACTGGCGTGAATTTAAGTAATTGATAGTTGAAATAAATAAAAGGAGATAGAGATTATGTACCTGAAAGCAACCTTACTCACCATTGCAGGCTGGTTTATTGGAATGGTGTTAGATGCAAACATCGACTTCGGCGACCCGATGGGCTTCCTCAGTCTGCGCATCCTGTTTC
This sequence comes from Butyricicoccus sp., assembly GCF_977037065.1. Taxonomy (NCBI): domain Bacteria; kingdom Bacillati; phylum Bacillota; class Clostridia; order Eubacteriales; family Butyricicoccaceae; genus Butyricicoccus; species Butyricicoccus sp. The sequence goes on from NZ_CDRQNY010000005.1 coordinate 93,491, forward strand.
CCATCCTTGCCATGGGACTGTGCATCCTGCACGAGCTGAGACGCGGCAGCGGCCGCTAACCTGCAAAATTTGCGGCTCACACGCCTAAATTTGTGCATTTTCACGGTAAAAACGGATATTTTTATTGCAAAAACGCTTGCAATGTACGGCAATGCGTGATATACTATCAATGTAAGATGATAAGTAACCGTAAGGAGTGGCCAAGTGCCACTCCTTACGCTTTGCTCGGAGAAAATTTTTCAGTAAGGAGGGACGGCTTTGCAGGCAAAGCAGATCGTAGCCCGCGTAGAGGAACTGGTAAAGCCTTTGTGTGAACAGGCTGGTGTTTCCCTGTGGGATGTGGAGTTTGAAAAAGAGGGCGGACAGTACATGCTGACCGTCACCGTGGATCGACCGGAGGGCGTCAACATTGACCAGTGCGAGCAGGTTTCGCGCGCGCTTGATCCCATGCTGGATGAAAAGGAATTTGACGATATGCCGTCCTATACGCTGTGCGTTTCCTCGGCCGGTATGTCGCGCCGCCTCAAGCGTCCGGAGCATTTCCAGGCGTTCATGGGTCAGACCGTCGAAGTAGGCTTTTACAAGCCGATGAACGGCATGAAGCAGATCGAGGGCACACTCGCCGGCTATGACAACGGTGCCGTAACGCTGGAAGTGAACGGCGAGCAGACCGTATACGAACCCAAAGACATTGCCGCAGTTCGACTGGCGGTAGAGATATAAGAAGGAGCTGAATAGGAAAAAATGGTTAACGCAGAATTTTTTGACGCGCTGGAACAGCTGGAAAAGGAAAAAGGCATTCCGGTAGACTATATGCTCGACCGTGTAGGTCAGGCGCTGATCACCGCCTACAAGCGCGATAACGACGGCATGACCGACAATGTTTACGTTGAGCCGGACCGCGACAAGAAGACCATTCACATGTTTGTCCGCAAGACGGTTGTCAAGGCGGAGGACCTGTACGAGCCGTACGAGGAGATTACTCTTGAGGAGGCTGCCGAGTACAAGAATAACCCGATGGTAGGCGATATCATTGATATCGACATCCCGACCAAGTCCTTCGGCCGCATTGCTGCCCAGACTGCAAAGCAGGTTATCATCCAGGGCATCCGCGAGGCAGAGCGCGGCATGGTTATCTCCGAGTTCGAGAGCAAGGAGCACGAGATCCTCAACGGCGTGGTTGCCCGCATCGATCCGCGCTCCGGCACCGCTTATCTGGATGTTGTTTCCGGCGGTGAGAAGAGCGAGGCTGTTCTGGCCGCTTCCGAGCAGGTGCGCGGTGAGGTTCTGACCGAGGGTCAGCGCCTGAAGGTTTATCTCATCGAGGTCCGCCGCGGCACCCGCGGCCCGCAGGTCGTTGTTTCCCGCACCCATCCGGGTCTGGTTAAGCGTCTGTTTGAGCTGGAGGTGCCGGAGATCCACTCCGGTATCGTCGAGGTCAAGTCCATCGCGCGTGAGGCAGGCAACCGCACCAAGATCGCTGTTGTTTCCCACGATGAGAACGTCGATCCGATCGGCGCATGCGTTGGTACCCGCGGTGCGCGTGTTGCCAATATCACCGGCGAGCTGAACGGCGAGAAGATCGACATCATCAAGTGGAACGAGGATATGGCGCAGTTCGTTTCTGCGGCACTCGCTCCGGCTGATGTTATCAATGCAACCATGCAGGCGGACAACAAGTCCTGCCGCGTCATCGTTCCGGACGATCAGCTGTCGCTTGCTATCGGCAAGGAAGGCCAGAACGCGCGTCTGGCTGCCAAGCTGACCGGCTGCAAGATCGATATCGCTCCTGAGTCTCAGGGCGAATAAGCAAGCGGAGGTGCGGCAGAATATGGTACAGAAGAAGATTCCCATGCGGCAGTGCCTCGGCTGCCGTGAAATGTTCCCGAAACGGGAGCTGATCCGCGTGGTGCGTTCGCCGGAGGGCGAGCTTTCGCTGGATTTCAAGGGCAAGGCACCCGGCCGCGGCGCATATCTGTGCGGCAAGCCGGAATGTCTGAAAAAGGCCCGCAAGAGCCGTGCGATCGAGCGCGCGCTCAGTGTAGAGGTGCCCGAGTCGGTCTATGATCAGCTCGAGCAGCAGATGGAACAGGAGGGTGCAAATGGCAACTGATCCGGTTCTGAGAATGCTCGGTCTGGCACGCCGTGCCGGCAAGCTGGCCTACGGCGACGAGCTGGTGCGCGAGGCGTGCTTTGACCACAAGACCCGCTGTGTATTCATTGCGGGTGACGCAGGCGCAAATGCAGCGAAAAAGGCCGCATTTTACGCCGATAAGGCCAATGTTCCGTGCGTGACGCTGCCGCACGGCAAGCTGGAACTCGGCAGCGCGATCGGCAAGGCAGGCTGCGCGATGTGCGCGGTAGCGGACATCGGTATGGCGGCGGCAGCTGTAAACAAGCTGGCGGAGCAGGATCCTGCATACACCGAAGTGGCGCAGCAGCTTAGCGAAAAAAACGCAAAGATCCAGTCCCGCAGGGGCGTCAAAAAGCATAAGGATAAGGCGGAAAAGACCGAGGAAGCGCCGGTCAAGACCGAAAAATCGGCAGAGGAGAAGCCCAAGCGCACCTACCGCAAGCCGGCCGGCGAGAAGCGCCCGTTCCGCAAGGACGGTGAATACCATCCGTATCGTAAGAACGATGGTGAGAAGCGCCCGTTCCGCAAGGAAGGCGACCGTCCGTATCGCAAGAACGATGGCGAGAAGCGCCCGTACCGTAAGGAAGGCGACCGTCCGTATCGCAAGAACGACGGAGAGAAGCGCCCGTTCCGCAAGGAAGGCGAATACCGTCCGTATTGTAAGAACGATGGTGAGAAGCGTCCGTTCCGCAAGGACGGCGAACGCCGCCCGTACCGTAAAAGCGGTGCCGGCAAGCCGAGCTTCAACAGCGGCAAGCGCAGCTTCCGCAATAAAACGTAATTTCCCGCGCCGCAGCGCGCATTCCAATAGCAAAGCATAGCTTTGCATCAAATGTGCGAGCTTTGCCCGTGCATTTGATACCAGAGCGGAGAAAAGTTTGGACACAGGAGGAACTTTTCGCAGCTTTGGACGTATCCGAACATTGTTCGGTACGTCCTCTCTCGTTCAAAACCGCGGTTTTGAACGAAGTGTGTAAGGAGGTTATTGCCCATGGCATTAGACAATAAATATCGGGTACACGAGGTCGCAAAGGACTTCGGCGTATCCACCAAGGAGATCACTGAAATTCTGACGAAGTATCGCTCTGCACCGAAGAATCACATGCAGGTGCTTGACGATACCGACCTGTCGGTCATTTTCGAGTATCTCACCCAGCATAATCAAGTAAGCGACATGGAAGGTACGCTGAACGCACAGGGTGCATCCCGCAAGAAGCCGGAGCAGTCCAAGGCGGAAACCAAACAGCAGACCGAGTCCAAGAGAGAGGAGCCTATCGTGCAGCAGCAGCCGACACAGAGCAAGGTAAAGCAGGTTCACCGCATTGATACCCGCGGCACCGGCGACGTAAACCTTGCAAAATATGATGATCATGTAGATAAGCTGGTTGACGCAAAGGCCGAGCGAATGGAGTCCAAGGGAAGCAAGAAGCAGAAGCTGACCAAGAAGTCCGACCAGCGCTCCAAGCCGTTCGGCAACAAGCGCCGTCAGGAGGAGCAGGAGAAGATGCGCCGCCTGCAGCGTCAGCAGCAGATGGCAGCACTTAAGAAGATTCCGGTTAAGGTAATGATTCCGGAGGAGATTTCCGTCGGTGAACTGGCTTCTCGTATGAAGCGCACCGCAGCGGATGTTATCAAGGGTCTCATCAAGCTGGGTGTTATGGCGTCCATCTCTGAGGTGATCGACTACGATACCGCAGCCATCGTTGCAGAGGAAATGGGCTGCAAGGTGGAGAAGGAAGTACACGTTACCATCGAGGAGCAGCTGTTCGACGAGCACGAGGACAAGGAAGAGGAGCTGCAGCCGCGCGATCCGGTCGTTGTTGTTATGGGTCACGTTGACCACGGCAAGACCTCTCTGCTCGACGCGATCCGCAAGACCAAGGTCATCGAGGGCGAGGCCGGCGGCATTACCCAGCACATCGGCGCATACCGCGTTGAGGTTGGCGGCAAGCCGATCACCTTCCTCGATACCCCGGGTCACGCTGCGTTTACCTCCATGCGTGCACGCGGTGCGCAGGTAACCGATATCGCCATTCTGGTCGTAGCAGCCGACGACGGCGTTATGCCGCAGACCATCGAGGCGATCAACCACGCCAAGGCAGCAAACGTGCCGATCATCGTTGCCGTAAACAAGATCGACAAGCAGGGTGCAAACCCGGATCGTGTTCTGCAGCAGCTGACCGAGTACGAACTGGTACCGGAGGAATGGGGCGGTCAGACCATCGTCTGCAACATCTCCGCAAAGTTCGGTCAGGGCATTGACAACCTGCTCGAAATGGTACTGCTGACCGCTGAAATGGCTGACCTCAAGGCAAACCCGAACCGCAAGGCGCACGGTACCGTCATCGAGGCAAAGCTGGATAAGGGTCGTGGTCCGGTTGCAACCCTTCTGGTACAGAACGGCACCCTGCATGCAGGCGATACTGTTATCGCGGGTACCGCTGTCGGCCGCGTTCGCGCAATGACCAACGACGACGGCAAGAAGATTGAGTCCGCAGGCCCGTCCGTTCCGGTCGAGATCATCGGTCTGGCTGAGGTTCCGGGTGCAGGCGACATCTTTGACGCCGTAGACGACGAGAAGATGGCTCGTGAACTGGTCGAGCAGCGCAAGGACAAGGAGAAGGAAGAGCGCAACAAGCTGTTCCACAAGGTAACGCTCGATAACCTGTTCGATTCCATCCAGCAGGGCGAGATGAAGGAGCTGAATATCATCGTCAAGGCAGACGTTCAGGGCTCTGTCGAGGCGGTTCGTTCCTCTCTCGAGAAGCTGACCAACGAAGAGGTTCGCGTGCGCGTTATCCACGGTGCCGTTGGCGCCATCAACGAGTCCGACGTTATGCTGGCTGCTGCTTCCGGCGCGATCATTGTTGGCTTTAACGTTCGTCCGGACCGCACCGCTACCGACTCCGCTGCACAGCAGGGCGTTGATATGCGTATGTACCGCGTTATTTATGATGCCATCGAGGAGATGGAGCAGGCCATGAAGGGCATGCTCGAGCCGAAGTTCAAGGAAGTTGTTCTCGGCCACGCAGAGGTTCGTCAGGTGTTCAAAATCACCGGCGCAGGCGCGGTTGCAGGCTGCTATGTACAGGACGGCAAGATTCAGCGTAACGCTGAGGTTCGCGTAGTCCGTGACGGCATCGTATTCCACGAGGGCCACCTGAATACCCTCAAGCGCTTCAAGGACGATGTGAAGGAAGTTGCAACCTCTTATGAGTGCGGCATGAGCATCGAGAACTACAATGATATCAAGGAAGGCGATATCATTGAGTGCTTTGTTATGGAAGAAGTGAAGCGGTAAAGCGCTTCTTCTAAGGGGGACGCTGTCCCCCTTAGATACCGCCAAAGTTCCCGAGGAAACTTTGGCGGATATCCCCCTCGCCTTTGCACGGCAAAGGCGGTTTGGGACACGCGTCCCAAAGCAGTGGTATAAAAGTCCGGCGGAGCTGGACTTTTATGGGGAATTGAATCACGCACTGCGGTGCGTGTGAAAATGCGCGATAGCGCATTTTCCTATACGACCGGAGGGAATGTGCAGAGTGGAAATAGAGAATCATTCTCCATTTTCCATTCTCAATTCTCCATTATTTAACCAATCCTCACGAAGGAGGTTTGATTTGTAAAATGTCTACTCGAATTGATCGTATTTCCGAAGAAGTGATGAAGGCTCTGGCGGAGGCGATGCGCTCTGTCAAGGACCCGCGTGTGCAGGAGGCTATGGTTTCCGTGGTACACTGTGATGTTACCAACGATCTGCGTTATGCGAAGTGCTATATTTCCGTACTCGGCAGTGAGCAGCAGACCAAGGACGTGATGAAGGGCCTGAAGTCCGCTGCAGGCTGGCTGCGCCGCGAGGTTGGCCACAAGGTACAGCTGCGCTATGCGCCGGAGCTGGTATTTGAGCTGGATCAGTCCATCACCCACGGTGCACACATCTCCGAGGTGCTGCACGAGCTGAAAAATGAAGGCAAGCTGGGCGAGGAGGACGCAGAATGATCGTTGACGTTGCTGGCGCTGCTGCTGCGCTGCAGGCAGCGGACGACATTCTCATCCTGACGCACCGCAGACCGGACGGCGACACGGCAGGCTGTGCCGGTGCGCTCTGCCGCGCTCTGCAGCAGATTGGCAAGCGCGCATATATTCTGGAAAATCCGGAGATCACCAGGCGTTATGCGCCGCTGATCGTGCCGTATTATCCGCCGGAGGATTTCGTTCCGGCGTATGTGGTTTCGACCGATATCGCTGAGGAGAAGCTGTTTCCGGACACGGCAGAGCCGTACAAGGGCAAGGTCGATTTGGTCATTGACCATCACGGCTCGAACGACGGCTTCGGCAAAAAAAACCTCATCCGGCCGGATGCAGGCGGCTGTGCCGAGGTGCTGTACGATGTGCTGACGGCGCTCGGCGTTAAGTTCACAGCCGATATTGCAGAGTGCATTTATATCGGTGTTTCGACCGATACGGGCTGCTTTAAGTTCTCGAATACGACCGCGCATTCGCATGCGGTAGCGGCGGCCTGCCTGACTGCCGGTATCGACGGCGGTGAGATCAACCGCGTGCTGTTTGAGACCAAATCGCGTCCGCGGTTTGAGATGGAGCGCATTGTATTTGATACGATGGAGTTCCACGAGAACGGTGCGATCGCGGTTGCCGTGCTCTGGCGCAGGGATATCGACCATGCAGGCGCGGATATGGACGATCTGGACTCGATTGCATCGCTTACGCGTCAGATTGAGGGCGTACAGATCGGCATCACGCTGACCGAGAAGCCGGACGGCACGGTTCGCGTTTCCGTCCGCACCACCAAGGAGATGGACGCGGCTGCTATCTGCAAGAAGGTCGGCGGCGGCGGTCATGTCCGTGCGGCAGGTGCAAGCTTCACCTGCGGCATGGAGGAAGCCAAGGCTGCTATGCTGAAGGCGGCAGAGGAGCAGTTTCATGCAGCAAAGTGACCTGAACGGCATCCTGCTGATGAACAAGCCGCAGGGCTTTACCTCACATGACGTGGTAGCCAAGCTGCGCGGCATTCTGCATACGCGCAGGATCGGTCACGGCGGCACACTCGATCCGATGGCGACCGGTGTTCTGCCGGTATTCGTCGGCGGTGCGACCAAGGCGGCAGATTTTGCCGCAGCGCAGGATAAGGAATACGTTGCCGGGTTCACGCTCGGCTACTGCACGGATACGCAGGATGTAACCGGCGAAATGCTCCAGACCAGCGAACGCTATGCCGCGGAATACGCGGTAAAGCAGATGGTACGGCGCTTTATCGGTCCGCAGCAGCAGGTGCCGCCCATGTACTCGGCGGTCAAGGTGAACGGCCAGAAGCTGTACGACCTCGCCCGCAAGGGCAGGGAAGTGGAGCGTCCGGCACGCGATATCATTGTGCACGAAATGGAGCTGCTGGACTTCGACGAGAATGCCCAGAAGGGCACGCTGCGGTGCAAGGTCAGCAAGGGCACCTATGTCCGCACGCTGGTGAACGACCTTGGCGAAAAGCTGGGCACGCTGGCCGTGCTGCACAGTCTGGAGCGCACCCGTTCGGGCGCGTATGAGCTGGCGCAGTGCCATACCTTTGCCGAGTGCGAGCAGGCAATGGCAGAGGGCACCATGCAGCAGCTTCTGCTGCCGACCGACAGCCTGTTTACCGATAGACCCGCCGTTTCGCTCACCGATGAGGGCGCAGAGCGCATTGCGAGAGGCGCAGTCGTATTTCCGCGCCAGACCGACAGCCTGCCGGAAACCGCAGATACCATCTGCCGTGTGTACCATCAGGATAAATTCCTTATGCTCGGTCAGGTGAGAGAGCTGGATAAGGGCGGTTTGGGTCTGTTTGTATACAAAAACTTCCGATAAGTTTTGCATGCAAACAGAAATGGAGAATTGAAAATGGAAAATGGATAATGAAGGTATCGCGCCTTGCGCGATGATTTAATAAGCGCGAAGCGCCGCATTCATTCTCAATTCTCAATTTTCAATTATCAATTTTTTCAGGGGGATTCCCTTATGATAGAAGTTACAAAGCCGCGTGCCATCGCGCTCGGCTACTTTGACGGCGTGCATCTGGGCCATCGGGCGCTCATGCAGCGTGCGGTCGAGCGTGCCAAGCAAATCGGCGGCACGAGTGCGGTTTTCACGTTTGATGTGCATCCAGATTCGGTTGTCATGGGCCGTCAGGTGCCGCTGCTGACCGCAAATGCATATCGCACCGAGGAGATCAAAAAGCTCGGCGGTGTGGACGAGGTTATTTTCGGCCACTTTGACCATGAAATGCAGCACATGGACTGGCGCGATTTTATCCACAAGCTGCTCATCGGTCGCTTCAATGCGGGCTGGATTATCTCGGGACGCAATAACCGTTTCGGCTATAAGGGGCAGGGCAACGCAGAAGGCATGGCTATCGAGTGCGAAAAGGCCGGCATCGGCTATGACTGCATCGAGGATGTCAAGATTGACGGCATTGTGGTGTCCTCCACTTATATTCGTCAGCTGATTTCGCAGGGCGATATGGAAGGTGCGGCTAAGTTTCTCGGTCATCCGTATACGGTTTCCGGTATTGTGGAGCACGGACGGCGTGTCGGCACAAGCGTGCTGCAGGTGCCGACGGTCAATCTGCGTCTGCCGACCGAAATGGCGATGCCGCCGTACGGCGTGTACGCAACCCGCGTTCTGGTGGACGGACAGAGCTATATCGCAGCGACCAATATCGGTGTAAAGCCGACATTTTTAGACGGCGGTGCACCGACCATCGAGCCGCATCTGCTCGACTTTGCGGGCGATCTGTACGGCAAGATGATCCATGTGGAGCTGCATAAGTTCCTGCGTCCGGAAATGCAGTTTGAATCGGTGGAGGCGCTCAAGACCGCCATCGAGGAAAATGTGCAGCAGACCAGAGAATTTTTCAAAGAGAAATAAGAAAAGGCGGTATCGCTGCATAGCGGTACCGCCTTTCTGTATCTCAGGGAACAATTTGGTTGACAATCAAGGGATCGTTCGGTATCATCAAGGTACAAGAATAAGGATAGAGAATCGGGAGGGAGACAATATGAAGAAATCGGTCAAATGTGCAGTGACAGCGGCGCTGCTCCTTCTGCTTTGTGCGGTTGGGATCTATGGCATATTCTTTGCACCACGGAAGATCGGCTGTGCAGTCGATGATTCGTTTTCGTGGAAGGCGTACAGCTATACGCCGGTGACGAGCAAAACGATTTATAACTATGCGTTCCCGTCCGAAGAAATTACACTTTCTGCGGAAAATCGGGAGACGATCGTGCAGCTGCTTGCAGACAGTAAGGGCAAGCGGCGCTTTCCGGGCAGATGGACACCGTACGGCACGAATATCAGGATTCCGTGCGTCGTTGCAGTGCAAATAGACAGCGCGGAAGCAGATTATATGCTCTTTCTGTGCAGGAATGATTCGGAAGAGTTGCTGCTGCTGAAAACAGAACTACATGGCAAGGACAGATGGTATACGCTGGAGAGTCCGGCGCTTGCGGCGGCTCTGAATACCCTGTATCCGTATGATACCACAGGCAGCACGGTAACGCATACTGTCGGAACAAACTAAAAAAGCTGCGGTTAAACCGCAGCTTTTTTGCCGCAAGGCGGAAAAAAGCCGCCTGATGAATCAGACGGCGATTTTCCCTCAAAGAGCAGGTAAAGAGTAAAGAAAGAAAAAAGAAAAAAAGAGAGCAAATGAAATATAAAAACCAATGTGGTTGTTGGTTATTGTCGATTTGTTGTGTTCCTTAGAACAATTATTATTATAGTCGTTTTAGATAAAAATGCAATAGATTTTTTGTTTAATGTTCCAGAGAAAATGCGAAAGTTTTTGTGCATATATCACAAGAATAACCTCTGTAAATTGTAGGTAAACACAAAGCAAAGGGAAAATAAGCCGAAATCTCAAAAAATCCGGCGGCAGTGGGAACGATTTGCCGCTGCAAAACGTGTTGGTGGTGAAAGGAGGAGAGAGCAATGCAGACAACACTCAGGTCGGACGCATTTCTGCAGCAGGCGATGGACACCTGCGGCGACGCGGTCTACCGCTTAGCTTTGTGCAGACTGAACAGCCGTGCGGACGCAGAGGACGTCTATCAGGAAGTCTTTCTCCGGCTGCTGCGGGACGACACCGATTTCCGCGACACCGAGCATCTGAAAGCATGGCTGCTGCGCGTAACGCTCAGCCGATGCGCCGATCTTCGTCGGTCGGCGTGGTTTAAGCGCACCGCACCGATGGAAGCCGCCGCGGATGCTGCCGCTCCGGAACCGGAAAGCAGCAGCGAGCTGTGGCAGGCGGTACACGCGCTGCCGGACGATCAGCGAATCGCGGTGTGGCTGCACTATGTGGAGGGCTACCGCACAGAGGAAATCGCGGAAATGGTCGGATGCCGTCCGGCAACGGTACGCACGCGGCTGCATCGCGCAAGAAAGCAATTAAAGCTGGATTTGGAGGGATCTTACGATGAAGAACAACTGGAACGAACTGAAGGACATCAAGGCTCCGCAGGAGCTCAAGGAGCGCACACTGGCAGCAGCTCGTGAAGCGCGTAAGCTGACGAACGAACCGCTGCATGCGGTGCCGCGCCATCCGTGGGGAATGGCAAAGCGCCTTCTGGCGGCAGCCTGCGCGTTCGGTATTGTGCTGGGCGGTACGGCGGTTTATCGCACGCATAATGGCACCGCGCAGACCGGCAGTGCAGTCGTAGCGGATGCCATCAGTCACACATTCGGCTTTGCGGCCTATGCGGCGGATACAGGCGAGCTGCGCCAGCCGAAGGACAGCAAGATCGTATTCGATACCGGCAGCGGCGCAGACGATCCGGAAAAGGGTTTTTACTCCGGCTGTCTGTTCAAAGTCACCGGTGAGAATATCAAAACCATATCCGCGACCATCGACAAGGGCGCAGTCTACCGCACGAAAACCGTCAAGGATACATCGGCCGACCGCGACGAGTGGGTGCGCTCGATGCATCAGGGCACGAGCCCCGAACTCGACGGTGCCGACACGGTGATGGTATGGGGCAATGGTCCGGTTGAGGGCGAAGAGCAGATGTACGCCGACCTGTGCTGGAAGCTGGACAACGGCTTCACCGACGAGTACGACCCGGACGCCAGCTACGGTCTGTGGCTGCCCAGCCAGCCGGAAACCACGGACGATGATCTGCAGGATTCGTGGCACAAGGCCGTGGACGGCTTTGAGGGCGCAAAGCTGACCGTCACCATTACCTTCAATGACGGCTCGGCGCAGACCCGCTCGATGACGCTGCACACCGGCAAGCTGGGCGTGGAATACAAGGACGATACGTCCGGTCCGAGTCTTACCGGCGAAGTGCTGACCGATGAGCAGGCTGCAGCGGAAGGCTATATTTATGGCGTCTATGCGGATATTGAGTAATTGAAGATATGTGCCGTTCATCCAAAATCATCAGAAAATTAGCATAGTGCATGAAAATTTCCTCTGAATCTTGTGTTCAGAGGAAACTTTTTTGCGAAAAAATGGGAATAAACCTTGAAAAATACGGTGTTATCGCATAAAATAGAAGAAGTTTAGTTCGTAAATGAGGCGAAAGTATGCTCAACATTGTTTTGGTCGAGCCGGAGATCCCGCAGAACACCGGCAACATTGCCCGCACCTGTGCGGCGACAGGCTGTGTGCTGCATCTGGTCGAGCCGCTCGGCTTTGCTATCGATGATAAGCGCATGAAGCGGGCCGGTCTGGACTACTGGCACCTGCTCGATGTGCGTATGTATAAAAATCTGGATGAATTTTTTGAGAAAAATCCGGACGGCCGCTACTTCTATGCGACAACAAAGGCGCCGCACGCCTATCATGAGGTGGAATACCGCGACGGCGACTACCTGCTGTTCGGCAAAGAGACCCGCGGTCTGCCGGAAGCGCTGCTCATCGAGCACCCGGAACGCTGCGTTCGCATTCCCATGAGAGAGGGCGCGCGCAGCCTTAATCTGTCTAACTCGGTCGCTGTTATCGTGTTTGAGGCACTGCGGCAGACCGGCTTTGAAAATCTGAGACTTGCGGGACCGTTCCCACAGGCATAAAGGAGTAAAGAATGGAAAAGATTCATATTTTGACCGATTCCTCATCGGATATTCCGCACGATCTGGTAGAGGCGCACGGCATTGAGATCGTTCCGATCATGCTGACGCATGAGGGACGCAGCTTCCGCGAATATTACGACATCACATCCGAGGACTACTGCAGGCTGCTCGAGACCAGCAGCGAGATTCCCGGCACGGCCATGACTACGCCGACCGTATTCCTCGAGTCCTACAACCGTGCGTTCGAGCGCGGCTGTACGCATCTGCTGGCAGTGCTCATCAACGGCGGCGGCTCGGGTACCTATCAGGCGGCCTGCCTTGCGAAATCCATGTTCGAGGAGGAGCAGGGTGAGGGTAAAATGACCATCGAGGTCATCGACTCCAAGACCTACACCTATATTTACGGACACATTGTTGTCAAGGCTGCCGAAATGCGCGAGCAGGGCGAGAGCTTTGACGCGATCGTCAGCGTGGTAAAAAGCCGTCTTAACCGCGTGGAAGCCTACCTCGGTGTGTACAGCCTCAAGTTCCTCAAGAAGTCCGGCCGTATTTCGGGCGGCGCGGCCTTCGTGGGTGAGGCGCTCGGTCTCAAGCCCATCAGCCATGTGTATGACGGTGCGGTAAAGGTGTGTGACAAGGTGCGCGGTGAGAAGGCACTCGTTGCCGGAATGAGCAAAAAAGTCTCCGCCCGTGTGGTGCAGCCGGATAAGCAGACGGCTATCCTGCTCTACGGCGACGTACCCGCCGAGCGTCTGGATGAAATGGAAAAGCGTCTGCGTACCGAAATTGGATTCCGCGATGTGGAACGCGTAGCGATCGGTCCCTCGGTTCTGACAAATACTGGTCCGCTGGCGATGGCTGTAGCGTATTATGGAACGCCGCGGGATTGATGCAAAAATTGTGAATGTTGTTTAATATTTCGCAACTTTTTGGCGAAAAACGCAAAAATCCTCTAAAAGCGAGTTGGAATGTGATGATTTTCACAATTTTGCTTGCGAATGACACGAATTACGAGTATAATTCTGTATTGGAAACGGAATTATTTAAGTAATAAGTTCGTGCTTTTGTTCCTTATCGTAACTTTATAATACATCTTAAAGGAGAGGGATATTTATGCAGTATAACAAGAAGAGCGTTGAGGATATCGACGTATCCGGCAAGAAGGTAATTGCCCGCTGCGATTTTAACGTACCGCAGGACGAGAACGGCAACATCACCGACGACAAGCGCATCCGTGCTTCGCTGGAGACCATCAACTACCTGCTGGATCACAACGCTGCTGTAATCCTGTGCTCGCACCTCGGCCGTCCGAAGGGCGAAGTCAACATGAAGTATTCGCTGGCTCCGGTCGCTAAGCGCCTGAGCGAGCTGCTTGGCAAGGAAGTCAAGCTGGCAAAGGACGTTGTAGGCGAGGACGCTAAGAAGCTGGCCGCTGAGGTTAAGCCGGGCGAGGTCGTTCTGCTTGAGAATGTTCGCTTTGAAAAGGGCGAGACCAAGAACGACGCTGCACTGGCAAAGGCTATGGCTGACATGGCTGACATTTACGTCAACGACGCATTCGGCACCGCACACCGTGCACACGCTTCCACCGCAGGCATCGCAGATTACCTGCCGGCTGTATGCGGCTTCCTGATCAAGAAGGAAATCTCTATCATGGGCAAGGCCCTGAGCGATCCGGCTCGTCCGTTCGTTGCAATCCTGGGCGGCGCTAAGGTTTCCGACAAGATCGGCGTTATCGAAAACCTGATCGACAAGTGCGACACCATCATCATCGGCGGCGGCATGGCCTACACCTTCTCCAAGGCACAGGGCGGCGAGATCGGCACCTCTCTCTGCGAGGAAGACAAGATCGAGCTGGCACTCGGCCTGCTCAAGAAGGCTGCTGACAAGGGCGTTAAGCTGCTCCTGCCGGTTGACACCGTTTGTGCAGATCACTTCGGCGCAGATGCTGCTCCGGTCGTATACGAGGCTGGCAAGATCCCGGCTGACATGATGGGCATGGACATCGGCCCGAAGACCGTAGAGCTGTTCTCTGAGGCTGTCAAGGACGCAGGCACCGTTGTTTGGAACGGTCCGATGGGCGTATTCGAGTTTGACACCTTCGCAGTCGGCACCAAGGCTGTTGCCAAGGCAATCGCTGAGAGCAAGGCTGTTTCCATCATCGGTGGCGGCGACTCCGCAGCTGCTGTTGAGAAGCTGGGCTTTGCTGACAAGATGACCCACATTTCTACCGGCGGCGGCGCTTCTCTGGAGTTCCTCGAGGGTCTGGAGCTGCCGGGCATCGCATGCCTGCAGGACAAGTAAGTCCATTAGGAACGCTTTATATCGGAGCGCGTTCTGTTGAGCGCTCCGTATAAATACATAAAGATTTAAGACGGAAAAGTCCGTCCGAATGTTTGAAAGGGGTAAAACCAACATGAATCGCAGATATCGTAAGACCATTATCGCCGGCAACTGGAAGATGAACAAGACTCCGGCAGAGGCTAAGGCTCTGATCGAAGAGATGAAGCCGCTCCTGTCCAAGACCAAGTGGTGCGAGATGGTTCTTTGCGTACCGTTTACCGATATTCAGGCTGCTGTAAAGGCTGCTAAGGGCTCCAAGATTGCAATTGGCGCTGAGAACATGCACTTCGAGAAGTCCGGCGCGTTCACCGGCGAGATCTCCGCTGACATGCTCAAGGAGCTGGGCGTTAAGTACGTTATCATCGGCCACTCCGAGCGCCGTCAGTACTTCAACGAGACCGACGAGGCTTGCGGCAAGAAGGTTCAGGTCGCTCTCGAGAACGGTCTGCGCCCGATCCTGTGCGTAGGCGAGTCTCTGACCGAGCGCGAGCAGGACGTTACCATGGAAGTTATCCGCAAGCAGATCAAGATCGCTCTGCAGAACGTAGCTGTTGAGGATATTAAGAAGGTTGTCATCGCTTACGAGCCGATCTGGGCAATCGGTACCGGCAAGACCGCTACCGCAGAGCAGGCTAACGAGGTTTGCTCCGCTATCCGTGACTGCCTGCGCGAGAAGTACGGCGCACGCGCTGCACGCGGCATCACCATCCAGTACGGCGGTTCTATGAACGCGAAGAACGCTTCCGAGCTGCTGGCTCAGCCGGACGTTGACGGCGGCCTGATCGGCGGTGCCTCCCTGAAGAGCGCTGACTTCGCTACCATCGTAGAAGCAGCTAACCAGTAAGATAAGGATACGGGAAAGGGAAACGCTCCCTCACCGTTTTGCGGAGGGGGACATGGTGCATATCGTGTCCCCTTTTATTCTCTTATCGTTCGCTTCTGTAAAGGAGTTTTATCAGTATGAAAAAAACCACTATGCCGGGCATGCCGGAGGTAGAGGTAGTCGAGATCAAGACTTCCGCACCGGTTAATGTTCTGGCAGATCCGGCTCCTGCAAAAAAGCCGGCGGCAAAGCGTACTCGCAAGACCGCTGCTAAGACTGCCGAGGAGAAAAAGCCGGCAGCAAAGCGCGGCCGCAAGCCCAAGGCAGCCACCGCTGCTGCCAAGAAGGCAGAGGGCCCGAAGAAGCCGACCGCTCTGATCATCATGGACGGCTTCGGTCACCGCGAGGAGACCAAGGGCAACGCCATCGAGGCTGCTAAAAAGCCGAATCTCGATAAGATTTTCGCAGAGAACCCGCTCACCTATATCGGCGCATCCGGTCTGGACGTTGGTCTGCCGGACGGCCAGATGGGCAACTCCGAGGTTGGCCACACCAACATCGGTGCAGGCCGCATTGTATATCAGGAGCTGACCCGCATCACCAAGGCCATCCAGGACGGCGATTTCTTCGAGAATCCGGCTCTGATGAGCGCTATCAACCAGTGCAAGTGGTTCGATTCCACCCTGCACATTTTCGGTCTGCTGTCTGACGGCGGTGTGCATTCCCACATTGACCACATGTTTGCGCTGCTTGAGCTGGCACGCCGCAATGGTCTGCGCAAGGTTTGCTTCCACTGCTTCATGGACGGCCGCGACACGCCGCCGCAGTCCGGTATCGAGTATATCGACCGCCTGCAGGCCAAGATCGACGCTGTCGAGGTCGGCTGCATCGCAACCGTATCCGGCCGTTACTACGCAATGGATCGTGATAACCGCTGGGATCGCGTACAGAAGGCGTACAACGCTATCGCACTCGGCGAAGGCGAGCACGCTGCTACCGCACACGAGGCTATGGAGCAGTCCTACGCAAACGGCGTAACCGACGAGTTCGTTGTTCCGGTTATCGTTACCGAGGGCGCGACCGTCAAGGACGACGACGCGATCATCTTCGCAAACTTCCGTCCCGACCGTGCGCGTGAGATCACCCGTGCATTCGTTGATCCGGAATTCACCGGCTTTGAGCGCGTACAGCCTAAGATCCACTACGTCTGCATGACGCAGTACGATGCTACTATTCCGGGCGTGGAAATCGCCTTCAAGCCGCAGAGCCTGAAGAACACGTTCGGTGAATATATCTCCGATCTGGGTATGACCCAGCTCCGCATTGCCGAGACCGAGAAGTACGCACACGTTACGTTCTTCTTCAACGGCGGCGTTGAGAAGGAGTACCCGGGCGAGGATCGTGCTCTGATCCCGTCCCCGAAGGTTGCAACCTATGATCTCCAGCCGGAGATGAGCGAGCCTGCCGTTACCGAGGAGTGCGTAAAGCGCATCCTGTCCGGCAAGTACGACGTTGTTATCCTCAACTTCGCAAACTGCGATATGGTCGGTCACACCGGCGTATTCGAGGCTGCCGTAAAGGCGATTGAGGCTACCGATGACGGTGTAGGCAAGGTCGTTGACGCCATCCTCAAGATGGGCGGCCAGTGCCTGATCACTGCCGACCACGGCAACGTCGATCAGATGCTCGATGCCGATGGTGTTACTCCGTTCACCGCACACTCCATTAACCCGGTGCCGCTTGTAATGGTCGGTCACGAGGGCAAGCTGGCAGAAGGCGGCGTACTGGCTGATCTGGCTCCCACCATGCTGGATATGATGGGCATTCCGCAGCCTGCAGAGATGACGGGCCACTCGCTGCTTATTAAGTAAGTCTCCAAGGGGGACGCTGTCCCCCTTAGATACCGAAAAAAGTTCCCAAGGAAACTTTTTCGGATATCTCCCTCATCTTTGCACGGCAAAGACGGTTCGGGACACGCGTCCCGAAGCAGTGGTATAAAAGTCCGGCAGAGCTGGACTTTTATGGGGAATTTTATCGCCGCGTGCGCGCGGCGCAGCAAAGTGCTACTTTCGGCATTTTGCTGTTTAGATAGCCAACCATTTTATTTTATAATAAGAAGGAGAAAGAATTATGAAGGGCTACATTGAAATTGTTGATGTAATCGGCCGCGAAGTTATGGACTCCCGCGGCAACCCGACCGTTGAGGTTGAGGTTTACGTTGAGGGCGACACCGGCGCATACATGGGTCGCGCTGCTGTTCCGTCCGGTGCTTCCACCGGTATCTTCGAGGCTTGCGAGCTGCGTGACGGCGACAAGTCCCGCTATAACGGCAAGGGCGTACTCAAGGCTGTTGACGCTGTAAACGGCGAGATCGCTGAGGTTGTTATCGGCATGAACGCTCTCGACCAGCAGGCAATCGACAAGGCTATGATCGAGGCTGACGGCACCCCGAACAAGACCAAGTTCGGCGCAAACGCTATCCTCGGCGTATCCCTGGCTGTTGCCAAGGCTGCTGCAGAGGCTCTGAGCCTGCCGCTGTACAACTACATCGGCGGCTGCAACGCTAAGACCCTGCCGATGCCGATGATGAACATCCTCAACGGCGGCGCACACGCTACCAACAACGTTGAGATTCAGGAATTCATGATCATGCCGGTTTCCGCTCCGTCTTTCCGCGAGGCTCTGCGCCGCTGTGCAGAGGTATTCCATCAGCTGAAGACCACCCTGAAGGAGAACGGCACTCCGGCAGCAGGTGTAGGCGATGAGGGCGGCTATGCTCCGAACCTGAAGAAGGACGAGGACGCTCTGAAGGTTATCGTTCAGGCAATCGAAGAAGCTGGTTACAAGCCGGGCGAGGACTTCATGATCGCGATCGACGCTGCTTCCTCCGAGTGGTGGAACGACGAGGAGAAGTGCTATATCCAGCCGAAGTCCGGCAAGAAGCTGACTCAGCAGCAGTTGGTTAAGATGTGGAAGAACTTCGCTGAGAAGTACCCGATCATCTCCCTCGAGGACGGCATGGCAGAGGAAGATTGGGAAGGCTGGGCTATGCTGACCAAGACTCTGGGCGACAAGATCCAGCTGGTTGGCGACGACCTGTTCGTAACCAACACCGCTCGTCTGTCCAAGGGCATCGAGCTTGGCGTTGCTAACTCCATCCTGATCAAGGTTAACCAGATCGGCTCCCTGACCGAGACCCTGGATGCTATCCAGATGGCTAACCGCGCTGGCTACACCGCAGTTGTATCTCACCGCTCCGGCGAGACCGAGGACGCAACCATCGCTGATATCGCTGTTGCACTGAACGCTGGTCAGATTAAGACCGGTGCTCCGTCTCGTACCGACCGCGTTGCAAAGTACAATCAGCTGCTCCGCATCGAGGAAGAGCTGGGCGAGGATGTTGCACAGTTCCTGGGCAAGAAGGCTTTCTTCAACCTGAAGAACAAGTAAGTCTCCGTCCTTACCGTTACTGCAATATGAGAAAACCGCACGCTTTTGCGTGCGGTTTTTTATGGCTCAATCATAAAAGCTGTGGGATGAAGGATTTCTGATGTAGGGTTTCCGGCTGACATCGGACAGCTTCAGAAAGAAGTAATCGTCATCCGGATAGCCGCAGCCCTTGCATCGTAGAGTCTTGATTTTGTTGTTGATTCCCTTGATCCTGCCAGCGGGGATATTGAAAGTAGCATGGGCAATAATTGCATGGCGGAGCCTCCCGTGCTGATTACTGCGAAAAGCATACCGGTACGGACGCTGCCACGCACACCCTGCTTCACTCCAATCCCACAAGAAAAATGATTGAGCCTTTTTATATAGAAATTTCTTGCGAATATATAGTAAATTCTTGCGCTTGGGTTGACGGACGGACAAACTTGTGCTATCATAACTGCAGTAACATAGCGAATTCTCTGTGCTGAAACGGAGAATCTGGCTGTTTTGGATAAAATTGCTCACATTTTCATTTCTTTATCATAAATCACCTCTGCACCTTGTGTGCAGAGGTGATTTATTTTTTCGGATAGACGCGACTTGAGAAAATCAACCGCCGTAGCCGTTCTTCCATCGCTGCAGCGCAAGTGCTGCGTTCTTGTAGCTGACATCGGCGGTCGGCGTTCCGGCAGGCACACCGAGGATCGCCGCGTCACCCTGCCGTACGTAGCCGCTGGTTTTCCAGCGCTCAAGTGCCTGCTCGTAGGCACGGGTCTGTGCATTCGCCGCTGCACTGCTGACATTCAGCTGATAATTGCGCCAGTTCAGTGTCGGCGTACCGTTCAGGAAGCCGGTCAGACCGGCTACGGACAAGCCGTAATCGCGGTCGGCGTTAAACTGGCTCAGCGCCGCCTGTGCCTGCTGAAGCGCCGCATTTTCCGATGCGGTATAGTAGCTGCTCTCGGCGGCTGCGGTCTGTTCATCGGCAGCATTCTGCGCCGCCGCCCGCGCGGACAGACGCGCCTGGCCGAGCGCATTCAGGTCGCTGCGGTACCGGTTGTCCACCGCGATACGGCTGGTCTCTGCCATACCGCTGGTGGTCGCCTGCCCTCGTGCGCCCATGTTAAGTCCGAGCGCCGCCAGCTTTTCCTCGTTGTTCACCGCGGACTGTCGGGCATTGATGTCGGTCTGACGCATACCGGCGGCGTAGTCGTTCTCGATGGATGCGAGATTGCTCTCCAGCTGTTTTGCAATACGGCTGCGGGCGGTCTCAAATCGCTTGAAACGGGCATTTTCCGCCGCATCATACAGGCTGCTGACGCGGTTTGCACCGGTTGTTGTACTTGAAACCGAGTACGGGCGGTAGGTGCCGTTCCACGTCGAAACCGCGTCGTTGGATGCAACCTTGCCGCCGAGACCGAGCGAGTCAATCTTGTTCTGGCGTTCGCTCAGCAGCTGCTGGCGTTTCGCTGAATCAGTCGTGCCGGCGATTGCCGCCGAGTAGTCAAAATTGTCGCGGTAGCCGTTGGAATTGAGTGTGCCGGAGGACTTGCTTGCCGTCGATTTGCTTGCCGCCGTCTTAGACGAAGCGGACTTGGACGCGGCTGACTTTACGGTTGATGTTCGGCGCGCGGAAGTTGATTTGATGATTGCCAAAGGGGAATCCTCCTTTCTAAATTACGGTCTGACCCTGTGTCCAGCGGATGGTGAGCGCGAGCAGACCAAACGGCTCATCCGGCCGGTCGTTGCCGATACGCACGGCAAACAGAGGACTGCGGTGCTGCTTCCATCGGGTACGGTACGTTACGGCGCCTGGAATGCACCGGAAGGAGAACCGCGAAAAGTCCAGTGTGCGGAAGGAAAACAGGTCCATATTGCGGGAAAGCGCAAGCTGGGCACCGTTTTCGTTCTCGTACTGCACGGTCGCGCCCGAGCGGGAATGCGGCATGAGCGTCGGAATCACGTCCCGCACGGTCTTGAAGCGGCTCCAGTCGGAGAGCGGCAGGGTAGGCGTGCGCCAGTACGCGGCAATCGCCGCCGTGTCATCAAGATAGGCGTGCTCCTCCTCGCTTTTGGCAAAGCGGCACAGCCGACCGTCTGCCGTGCCGAACCACAGCAGACCGTTCAGCACCGCCAGACACTGTGCAGGCACATTGACCCAGAAAAACCACGCCGGATCGCCGTTTTCCTCGGTCAGAGAGCCGTCCGCGACATAAATGTGTCCGTTTACTGCCAGATAATATTTGCCCTCGAATACCACCGCACAGGCGTTTTTGAGGTCGGCCTCCTGCGATAATTTCGGCACAATGGCATCGGATACCGAGCGGATCGTCCGCTGTTCGGCAACGGCGGTGCCGTACACGCCCTGCACACCTCTTGCCGAGAGATACAGCGGCAGGTCGTTCAGCACGGCGAAGCAGCGGCTTGAAATCGCGCCTTCACCTTGCGCACCTTGCTTGAGCGGATACAGCGCAGAACCGTCATCCGCCATCATGTAGGTGCGCAGATAGCTGGTCGCCTCCTGGGCGCCGCCGGACTTGACCACGACCTGACTTTCGTACTGCTTGAGATAGCCGACGATCGCAGATGCATCCGTACCCATGCGGGTGTAGCCGGTGTCCGGAAAGTAGGTCGGGTCGTACAGACCGCTCTGCCAGTCGCAGTCCGGCTCATCCGGGTTGCCGGAAAGGAACACGCGCGTGTCGTTTTTGCCGCCGTACAGCCCGGCAAAGCGGCATTTGTTGATCTTGTCCGCGTGTCCGCTGACGGTTTTGGCAAACGCGATGGACACATTTGCCAGACCGTTTCCGTTTTCCGGAGCAGCGGCCAGCGTTACCAGACCGGTCGAGCGGTTGACCGCCGAAACGGTAACCGCTGAGCCGTTGACCTCAGCCGTAACAGCTGTTTCGTCGAGGTCGGTCGCGTCCACCTTGAACTGGGTCGCCGTGCCGTCCCCGATAAAGGTGTTGATGCGCTTAGGCGTCAAGAGATTTACCGCCTCGTAGCTGGTGCCGCCGCCGGTCGGCGCCGCAGAGATGGTCGTGGTCGGCACATAGGCGGTGCCGGATACCGGAACGGCTTCCCAGACCGTGTTTTTGCTGCTTTTGCGCACCGCACGATAGGTTTTGCCGTCCATCAGGTAGAGTACACCCTTCACCGTGAACGACTGAGAAAACGCCTCGTTCATGTCCGCGCACAGCTCGGTCTGCGTGCCGTCCGGTGTCCGAAAATACAGCTTTGCACCTGCGTGAACGGCACAGCCAATGCCATCCGGCATAGCAAATAACCCATAGATGGGTGCGTTAAACTGCGCCTGTGTGCGCCATCCGGTGCGCTTTACCAGAAAATCGTTCTGGTCGCAGATCATGTTCTGCATATCCGGCGAGCGGGAGAGAGACACCTTGGTCGGATGCGTGCGGCAGTCGATGCCGCCGAACCGGCTGACCACAGTCTGCTGCTCGGTCTCCGGATAGGGGAATTCGTAGCTTCGCATTAAATCATCTCCTGCACGGCGGTAAACTGCGCGGGACAGTGACTCAGCAGGCGTTCGCTGTATTCGGTTGCCGCCCAGTTGAACTTGGCCTTGTCGTCATCCGCGACAAGCAGCGCCGCCAGTCCGTACGGAAAACATTCGCGCGCCAGCCAGTCGCCGGCGGGCAGCTCCTCGGTCAGCGCCGTCATGCGCGGCGGCACAAGCAGCACGTCTTTGCCGTCAGACGCACGTTCTGCGTTCATCTCACGCAGGCTGTTCGCTAACAGCTGGTTGAGCGCACCGAGCGCAAACTGTTCGTAATACACACCGCTGTCCGGTGTTTCGGATAAAATATTCAGCGCTGCACGAAAGCATTCGGTTCCGGTCATAGGGTTACCTCCTTTGTGATGGGTTCATTGGATACAGTGAGGAGTTAGAAGGCAGGAGTGGGGAGTAAACGGAGAAAACCTCCTGCCTCCTCACTCCTGACGCTTATCTGCTATCTGAATTTAGCCTTCCGCTACCTCGGACGGATACGCGCCGGACTGCACGCAGTATGCGCGGATCTTGCAGCCGGTTTCAGGCGTCAGCACGGTGCCGGCAACGTAATCCTTTGCGGAATCCGAGTAGCGCGGATCCGAGCCGTCCAGGGTGTAGCGCACCTTGCCGAACGCGGTGATCTTGCCCTGGCTGATGGTCGGTGCGCTCGAGCGGCAGTCCTCATCGACCAGTGCATACACGCCGCCGCACTTTGCGCCGAGCACATACGCGTCGTAGTAGTGACGACCCTCGATCAGCGCACCGGACACGCCGACCGGGTCCTCATGCACTTTGGCATCCGCGATCTTGTACGGCATGAGCACGGCATCCTTGTGTGCCACGAGGAAGTACACGTCCTCCGGCAGATAGCTCTTGGGTACGCGGACGACATTCATGCCGAATACCTCGCCGCACACACCCTTGGCGATGGACTGACGCGCCAGCACATCCACACCGGCAAACTCGTCCGAGGTGCACACCAGCTTGTACATTTCGCTGGTCAGGTACAGATAGCGATTGTCGTCCGGCACAAGTGCATCGTCAAGTGCCTGCGACGCATCCGCAATCTTGCTGATGATATTCGCCTTGGTCGGCTTTGCACTTTCCACAATGCTGCCCGCCATGGTGACGAAGCGCTTGAATGCGTACTTGTCCGCCGCCGGTGTGGACTTCTCGTTCAGCTGCAGGCGCAGCATGTCGGCGGCATTCTTGACCAGATTCTGATCGAGGTTGTTGCCCTTGTCGATGGTCAGGGTAAACGCCTTGTCCTGCGTCATGGTCAGCTCCTGCACTACGTCCTGCATTTCAGTCACATCGCCGTAGCGCTTCAGACCGCCGTCACGGTCGTAATCGACCTCTTCCACCGTGATCGGGGTGTAAACCTTGAGCGTTTTCACGCCGGTCAGGTCATACGTCTCTGCGGTCTTGCCCTTGATGAAGGACGCACGGGTAAATACCTCCGCAATCTGGTCGGAATACTTGCTTGCGAGATTGATAGCCATAAAATTTACCTCCTGCATAGTTGTTAGATAGGTTGTTTAAGAGTGGAGAGTGCAGAGTTGAGAGTGAAGAGAACGAAAGCGTGACGAAATCTCCACTCTTCACTCTTCAATCTCCACTCTTTTTTACTTTCCTAAGAGTGCGAGCGTTACCGGGTCAACGCCGGTGGGCTCGCCGTCCGACTGCGCCGGACCGACCGCCGCACGGCGGTTCTTCTGGTTCATCTCGAGCGCTGCCAGTTCGTCTCTCAGCTCGGCAATCTCCCACTTGCGGTACGCGGATACGAGCGAGCCTTCCTGCTGCGCCCACTCCCATACCTGCTGCGGAATGTCCTCGGGACGGACATCGGGATATTCCTCGACAAACGCGGCGTAGATCTGGCCGTTCGGCAGGGCGTTTGCCGCACGATTACGGCGGATGTACGCGTTGCGCTTGGAAAGTCCCTGTGCGGCTGCGTCGATCAGCTCCTCAAGCGTCAGTTCGACGATGTCGCCGTCCACCTCGACCGGATAGGTCTGCGCATTTTCCTGCGGCTGGGTTTCCGCCGCCTGCTCCTGTGCGAACGGATTGACCGTCAGTTCCTGCTCAGGATTAGGATTCACTGTGGTTTTCTGCATTACTGTTTGCCTCCTTTTGCTGCTGTCGCTGTACGCGGAGTGCGTGCAGCAGGTCGTGTTTGCCGCGTACCTGATAATCCGGTACGTTTTCCAGATATACGAGCGGGTCGGAAATAACGCCGCTCTCCAGCAGATGATCGTTTGTCATCGTCTGCATGGTTTCGGACCAGTAGCTTGCCGCGCCGACATCCACCTGCAGGCGCATGTCCTGTCCGGCGAGAGCGGAGAAGTCGAACGTGCATTTTTCGGGTTCGCCGCCGTCCTCGTTCGGCAGAACGAGCGTGCGCACGCCGTAGTGCGCGCCCATCAGGTCAAGGAACACGCGCGCCCAGTCCTCAGTGAAGCGGTAGAACTCCATTTTGGTCAGCTCGAGCGGCGCCGCCGTGGCGTTCTGCACCGCGATAATGGCCGAGGTGTTGTCCGGATTGACCGTACCGAGTGCAGCCTCGCTTGCGCCCATGAGCTCGGCGGTATCGGTCATCATTTGCTTGAGCAGCTGCAGCACCTGCGCCGAGATATCCGGTGCGCGGAATGCGGCAGCGATCGCTTCATTCGGGTTGCCGCGCATGCCGATCGCCTTGCCGACATCGTTCGACCAGCCGTTCGGGAAGCGTGTCATGTCGTACACGATCTTAGGGAATGCCACCTGCTTGATGCACTGGACGTACATCGAGTACAGCTTATTGATGGCAATCTGGTTCGGAATGGCCTCGGTCAGCGGGCTTTCGCCGTGGCACGAGCCGCGCACGCGGTTCCAGCACAGATGCGTCACCGGATACAGCCGATAGGGAAGCACCTTTTCGGGCATGACAACGGCATTCCGTGTGGTCTTGCAGAAGGCAATGCCGTTCTCGGTCCTGCGCATGTGCAGGAGTACGGTTACGCGGTCGCTGTCGCTCGAGGTGCGGTAACGGTGGTACTCGCCCGTATCATCCGGTCGAATGGCTTCTGCGTCGCTCGCGGAGATGCCGTTGGCACGCGCTTCCTGCCGCACCTCATCCGCGTCGCGCCGCATGGCAATGATAATGTACGGCTGGCGCTGTACCTCATCGCAGGCGGCGTTGCCGAAGCAGATGTTCGTGGAATCAATCAGCTCCACCGCAATATCGCCCTTGACCGCCTGACCGGTCTCAAGCGCCGGATCAAAGTGCATGTAGAAGCATGCGTCGCCGTCCACACAGGCGTTTTTCAGCAGCGGGCGGCCGAGTGCCTTGACACCCGAACGCTCGATCGCGGATGCAAACGCACGCTCGAGCACATGCGCGGTCTGCCGACCGTCCTTGTCCATGTCGAACGGCTGGGCGCGTACCGACACGTCGTCGGAGACCAGCATGGACACAAACAGGTTGACACAGCGGCGCAGCACGTTGAAGATCAGCGGGTCGAGGGACTGCACGCGCAGTCCCTCCCACTGCCTGCCGAGGTAAAACGCCTCGTTGCGCCGAACACGGTCATATAAACCGATCGAGCGCTTGTAGTCGTGGTCGCGCTCATATTTCTTCCAGATTGCCGTCGGTGACGGATCAAATTTCATCGTTGTCCTCCTCTCGTCCGTAGTTCATCAGCGCCGCCAGATCGCGGCTGAGCGTATCCTCCGGCGTAGATTCTGCCGTGTGCTCCTTCGGCAAACGCCGCGGCAGAACCACACCGCCGGAGATGATTGCACCGGTCAGGACCAGTATCGCCGCAGACAGCGTGTAACATAAAATTTCCATCAAATCCTCCTTTGCTGTGCTAAAACCTGAGAAATTCGCCTACCTCGCAGTCATACGCTGACTGAGGGACAGCCTTAACCGGCTCGTACACGGTCGCGGCGTACCCGCGGAGCGCATCCGGCGCATGGGTCAGCTCGTGCGGCGTGTTCGCTGTGTCGGACGGATTGCGCTTGTCGTGCTGCAGCGCAGGCAGCGTGCGGATCAGATTGCGGCAGGTGTCGAAAATCGTCAGCCGAGGTCGAACGGCGCCGTCCGTATCCTTGCGCGGCATAAGCAGTTCGTGCAGCGCCAGCCATCCGGCGACGCGTTCATTGCTGCTTTTGACAAAATCCAGTCCGCTGTCCGCGAACAGCTCTACCGCGCTTCTGCCGGTTTCCTGCCGTCGGTTCCACAGATCGGGCGGCGCGAGACGGCAGTCAATGCGTTCTCCGGCCGTCTCACAGGCAAGTATCTGCGCCGCTGCATCCGAAATAATGAGTCCCGGACGGTAGAGTTCGCGGTAGACCACGCTGTGTCCGTCCGGACTTTGCGCGATCCAAAGCGCTGCCAGCATGTCCAGACCGTAGTCGATGGTCAGGCAGCGCCGCCAGTTGTGCGGGATGGCATACGGCTTTACAACATGCAGGTCGCGTGAGAATTCGCTGAAATACTGTCCCTCGTTCAGTTCCCACACGCCGTCGAGCAGTGCTTTCCGGTCGGTGGGAGAGAGCAGCTTCAGGCGTTTCTCGTAGCCTGCATCCGCCTTGCGGAGAAACGGGTTGTCACCCAGTCTTGCGGGCAGAAACAGCCGCGTGCCGCCGTCGAACTCGCGCACGGTGTCCGGCGGCATGGAGTCGATAAACCGGCTCTTCACCCACTGGTGACCGACACCGCCGGGATTGGTCGTCGCCTTGACCTGCTTGGGGAATCCGTTCGTGCCGCGGATACGCGACAGCAGATAGGTGAACTGGCTTTCGGTGAAATGTGTCAGCTCATCGAACCGGATGACATCGTATTCCGCGCTCTGGTACTTGGTCACGTCGCTTTCCGCGTCGCAGTACCCGAATTCCAGCGCCGAACCGTTTGCAAAATCCCACCGGTGCTCACTCACCTTGTATTTTGCAATGCACTGCGGATACAGCCGCAAAGCCGCCGGTACAAGCGAGCGCTCCAGCTCCGGCATGGTCCTTCGCAGCATGAGCTGCCGTGAACCCGGATAGCACACCGCAAACCGCAAAGCATCGAGCAGCTGACCGTGGCTTTTGCCGCCGCCTGCCGCGCCGCCGAACAGTGTTTCGAGCGTGTCCGACTGCATGAACGCCGCCTGCCGCCGTGTTACGGGGAATTCGTATCGTCTACGATCCGAAACACGATCTCCACCGGCTGAGCTTCGGTCTGCTCGCCGCCCAGCATCACGCCCTTGCCGACCGTCCGGTCGAGAATTTCCTTGATCGCGCTGAGCCGGCTGTTCGCGGGCGCTTCCGCATCGTCTGCGATGTCGTACAGCATGCGGATCAGCCGATCCGGCTTTTCGTTTTCGCTGCACATGGCCTCACCTCCTTTCGATGAGCCATAGAATAGGAGCAAAATTCGAATTTGTCAAGAACAAATGTTCGATTTTTTTATTTGCTTGCAATTTTTGCCCAGCTGCGGTATGCTGAATAAGATGGAAAATATGCGGCGCAGCAGCGCCAGTATCAGGAGGAAAGAAGATGAAAAAAATCGACCTTATCGCGCTCGATTTAGACGGAACCGCGCTCAATCCGCAGAATCAGGTCTCTCCGGCGACCGCTGATGCCGTGCGCCGTGCCCGCGAGAGCGGCATTCATGTTGTGGTCTCCACCGGACGAATCTGCGGCGAGGCACGCGATTTTGCACTTATGCTCGGCACGGATGACCAGATGGTCACCTCGGGCGGCGCGACGCTGTCGAGTGTGTCGCAGGAGCGCTGCACCATGCGTATGTCCATGCCGTGGGAAGCTGCCGTGCGTGCGTCTGCCGTGGTGGAGCGCATCGGCATGATCACGATGGTGTATGTAGGGGAGACGTTGCTCATTACTCCGTATGATGATATCGAATTTGGCAAGTATAAGTCGAATGAAGGTTATTTAAGCGCGAAAAAAGTTGTGCCGTCTGTTGCGGAATATATTGCCACAAACCACATTTCGGTCGATAAAATGTTCATCCGCAGCCAGGACCCGGTCATGCTCGTGCGCGCCCGTGCACAGCTGGAACAGATTCCGGGTATCCGCGTGATGAGCAGCGCGACCGATAACCTCGAGGTCATCACGCCGGCCGCGGACAAGGGCGTTGCTCTCGGCATGCTGTGCCGCGAGCTGGGCACCGACCTCGACCACGCCGCGGCCATCGGCGACAGCGAAAACGACCTTGAAATGCTGAACGCCGTAGCCCTCCCGATTGCGATGGGAAACGCAAGCGCAGCCGTCAAAAATCTGTGCCTGCGCGAGACGCTCACCAACGCACAGGACGGCGTAGCCGCCGCCATCGACCGCATCATCGCAGAGAACGGCTAAACGAGCAGACCGGCCGCTGTTTTCCGGAAAAACAGTGGTAAAAATCGGATTTCTATGCTATAATATACTTGCAGAGTATCCGCAGAAAGCGGAAAAACGGCGCAGAACGCCGTCAGATTGAATCACAAAGAAAGTTGAAGGATAAAAGTTTTGGCTGCAAGGAAAACCACAACTAAAAAATCGACGAAAAGCGCACCCAAGGGCAAGCGTGCGGCACAGCCGCAGCCGGAGGAACTCGGTCCGATCCTGTCCCGTCCGGTCTGGGGCGCGATCTGGGGCATTGTCGGTCTGCTGTGCCTGCTGTCGATCCTGCCGATCGACGGCGTGCTGCTCAAGTGGCTGCACCGCGGCATCGGTGCGCTCATCGGCAAGGGTGCGTATGTCATGCCGTTTGCGCTGATCGGCATCGCCGTGCTGCTGTTTGCGCGTCCCAAGGGTCCTGTGCGTCTGCGCGGAACGTGTATCGCGCTCATGCCGCTGCTGATCAGCAGTATCATTCACGCCTTTTCGTGTGCAAATGAGTACGACCTGTCCATGAGCACGCTCAGCGGTCTGCTCTCTACCGGTATGGAAGGCTCGTCCGGCGGTCTGCTGGGCGGCGGTCTGTACATCCTGCTCGAGTGGGCGCTCTCGTCCATCGGCGCACTGCTCATCCTGCTGGTGCTGTTCATCGTGACTTTGCTGGTGGCCTGTCGCATCACGCCGCAGGCGCTGTACGACATGGTTCGTCCGCCTGAGTATGAATACGAGGACGAGGAGGAGCGTGAGCGCTACGAAGCGCCTGTTCAGCTGCCGAACATCCACGAAGCGGCAGCTGCGCATGCACAGCGCCGAGAGGAGCGCCGTGCGCACCGTAAATCCGACTTTGACATTCCGATCGACGCCGATCCGCCCGGAGAGGATAAGCCGGGCGAGGAACTGATCGACCCGAACAAGCGCCACGGCAAGGCAATCGCGCCGGACGAATATCTGCGCTCACTGCGCGATAACGTGAAGAAAAAGGCCGGAAGCATTATGGATCTGGTCGAAAACAAGCAGCCGGAGGAAGAACCGGCGCACGTTTCCGAGCCGGAGTTCGAGCAGGAGGCGGCTCCCGCACCGGCATCCAAGCCGAAAAAAACCGAGAACATCTCGGAAATCGAGCAGGCGGCCATGAACGAGCAGATCGACGAGAGCCAGAAGGCCCCCGCGCCGGTGTACGACTACCCGCCGATCGACCTGCTGACGCAGGGTAAGCACGCTTCGGTAGCCGGTGCGGAGACCGAGCTGCGCGAAAGCTCGGCGTGCCTGCTCGATACGCTCGACTCGTTCAACATCGAGGCACAGATCATCGGCATTGTCCGCGGACCGTCGGTCACCCGCTTTGAGCTGACCATCCCGCGCGGCATCAAAATCTCGCGCATCACCGCACTGGCGGACGACATTGCACTGTCGCTCGGCGCGGCAAACGTGCGTATCGCGCCCATTCCGGATAAGGTCGCGGTCGGCATCGAGGTGCCGAACAAAACCGTCAATACGGTCTTTATCCGCGAGTGTATCGGCTCGCCTGCGTTTGCCAACGCGAAAAGCCGCCTGTCCTTTGCCGTCGGCAAGGACATCACCGGCAAGCCGGTCATCGGTGACATTGCCAAGATGCCGCACATGCTGATTGCCGGTACCACCGGCTCCGGTAAGTCGGTGTGCATCAACTCCATGCTGATCTCGCTGCTGTACAAGTCCACGCCGGAGGAAGTCCGCCTGATCATGGTGGACCCGAAGATGGTTGAGCTGGGCAACTATAACGGCATTCCGCACCTGCTGATTCCGGTTGTTACCGATCCGAAAAAGGCCGCCGGTGCGCTCAACTGGGCGGTTGGTGAGATGGAACGCCGCTACAAGCTGTTCGCAGACCATCAGGTGCGCAATCTGGTCGGCTATAACGACCTCATGCGTTCCGAAAAGGCCAAAGCCGAGCAGACCGAGGACGGTCATCCCGAGCAGTATCAGGTGCTGCCGCAGATCGTCATCGTTATCGACGAGCTGGCTGACCTGATGATGGTCGCCGCCAAGGAAGTCGAGAACTCCATCTGCCGTATCGCACAGAAGGCACGAGCCGCAGGCATGCACCTTGTTGTAGCAACGCAGCGTCCGTCGGCCGACGTTATCACCGGTATTATGAAGGCAAATATCCCGTCGCGTATCGCGTTTGCGGTAGCCAGCCAGATCGAATCCCGTATCATTCTGGACACGACCGGCGCAGAAAAGCTGATCGGCAAGGGTGATATGCTGTATGCGCCGCTCGGTGAGGGCAAGCCGACCCGTGTACAGGGCTGCTTCATCTCCAACGAGGAGATCGAAGCTGTTATTGCCCGCATCAAGGAGACCAGCACCGCCGAGTACAGCGAGGAAATCCTTGAGCACATCGAGCAGCAGGCCGAGCAGGTGGGCAATAACAAGGGCGGCAGCAGCGGCACGAACGATTTGGGCGACGATGAGGATGAACTCATCGAGGAAGCCATTGAGGTCATCATGGACTGCCGTCAGGCGTCCACATCCATGCTGCAGCGCCGTCTGAAGCTGGGTTATTCGCGTGCCGCGCGTATCATCGACCAGATCGAGGACCGCGGTATCATCGGCCCGTCCGAAGGCTCCAAGCCGCGCCAGATACTCATTTCGCGTGAGGACTGGCAGGAGATGAAGCTGCGCCGCACAATGCCGCTCGACAAGCAGCAGTAATGGAAAATGAACGCTATCTTTGTGCCGTTCTATCATTCTCCATTCTCCATTTTCAATTTGCTAAACAATTCTCTCAGGAGGTAACATATCATGAAGAAGATCAACATTGCCGAAAAGTCTTTCAATCCGTTCGAACTGATCGGTCAGAAGTGGATGCTGATTTCCGCAGGCACCGAGGACAAGTGGAATACCATGACCGCAAGCTGGGGTGCTGTAGGCGTTATGTGGGGCAAGCCGAGTGCGACCTGCTATATCCGCAAGAGCCGCTTCACCAAGGAGTTTGTAGACGCGGGCGAGTATTTCACCCTGACCGTGCTCAAGGACGGCAACCGTCAGGCACTGAATACCCTCGGCTCCAAGTCCGGCCGTGACATGGATAAGATGCACGAGAGCGGCCTGACGCCGGTATTCGTAGAGGGTCAGCCGACCTTCGAGGAGGCTGAGCTGGTACTCATCTGCCGCAAGCGCGGTGTGACCGACATCGCACCGGACGATATGGCTCAGGAAGTGCAGGACAAGTGGTACGGCGATCACGACTACCACACCATGTATATCGGCGAGATCGTAGCCGCTTACGAGAACTGATTTCACAGAAAATTCACCAATTCCTCACGGTTTTGGTGTATCATCAAGAAAGAAGTACAGGGTCGCTCTGCGGCCCTGTATCCCAATCCACAAACCCACGCCTCAAAAGGGAGGAATGCAATTCGTGAAAAAACGATTGCTCAGTCTGATCACAGCGGCTGCGCTGATGGTCGGCATGCTGCCTGCGGCTTTTGCGGGCTATGAAAACTTTACTTCGAAAACAACGTATCCTGCCGGACAGTTCACCGACGTGCCCTCAACCGAGTGGTACGCGCAGAATGTTCAGGCGGCGTATGAATACAAGCTGGTGGACGGCGTAAACACCACCCAGTTCAAGCCGAACAGCAACCTGACGATTGCACAGGCGATCAAGCTGGCGGCGTGTCTGCACAGCACCTATGTCAGCGGCACGACCGATTTTGAGACCGCGCGTCCGTGGTATCAGCCGTATGTGACGTATGCGCTGGAAAATGGTATTATTAACACGACTTATGCGGATTACGATCAGCCGGCGACCCGAGCACAGTTTGCGTCCATCTTTGCAAACGCGCTGCCGGAGGACGCTCTGACCGCGATCAACGACATTGCGGACGGTGCGATTGCGGATGTTGACATGTCGGCAGGCTATGCCGCTGATGTGTACCGTCTGTACCGGGCGGGCGTGCTCACGGGCAGCAATAACGCGCACGATTTCAAGCCGAACACCAATATTCGCCGCAGCGAGGTTGCAGCTATCGTCACCCGTATGGCAAAGCCGGACCTGCGGCAGAGCTTCACTGTGGAAGCACATGTCGGCATGACGGCGGACGAGGTGTTCAGCGCCTGTGTACCGGCGATTTTCAAGCTGTACGCCTACGATTACAAGAATAACATCCTCGGCATCGGCAGCGGCGTTGTGCTCAGCGCACGCGGCGATGCGGTGACCTGCGGACACCTTGTCAACGGCGTTTACCGCCTTGTGGCTGAGATGTACGACGGCACCAAGCGGGAAGTCACGATCTACAGCTTTGACGCGGATGCGGACATCGCGCATATCCGCGTCGTCGGCAGCACGCTGCCGTACCTCGGTGTTACCACCGAGGTCAAGGAGGGCGACACGGTCTACGCGCTCGGTTACCCGGGCGGCGGTGCCGCAACGGTTACGACCGGCAAGGTGACCGACCCGGAAAACGACGATTACCTTGCACCGATGATCGAAAGTACGGCGCAGGTCATCAGCGGCAATTCCGGCGGTGCGCTCATCAACGATGAGGGCAAGGTTGTCGGCATTACGGTCAGCAGCCATTCCGGCGGCGTACCGTCTTACTCGGTGCCGATCCGCTACCTGAACAGCCTGATCGGAGACGGTACGGCGTACTCTCCCGGCGAGTATAACCGCAACCACAAGCCGGATGCGTCGCGCTGCTACAGCAAGCACTATCCGGTGCCGGATTTCGGCACGGTGACCGGTGTCACACTGCTTGGCACCATCCGGGAGGGCACCACGACCACCTACTACTACGACAGGGAAGAGGTAGAAGCCGGTGACAAGATTCTGCTCCGCTACTACGCCGCACTGGGTGAAAATACCTTCTACCAGTTCACCGGCGGCTCGTTCACCTCGTCCTCGACGTATCCGTATTCGGTCAAGCTCTACGAGACCAGCTACGACGGCATCCCTGCGATCAGTGTCGTGGTTTCCAGCAATTCCTTCGCTTCTATCGGCGGTCTGCCTCAGACCGCCGATTTTCTTTGCAGGAATTTGTGCATTACGCCTAATGAAATGAAAGCTGACGGGCATGAAACGTATTTACGCCCAAAACACCGCAAAAATCGAGAAAAACCGAAAAAGATAAAATAAAAATTGGACAAAGTTTCTGATAAATTAAAAAGATAGATTTTACGCAAACGTTTGAGTTTTGGTTAAAAATACATAATTGGTCAAAGTGCACAATATATTCGTGGGAAATCGGTATAATACTACAATGGAATATTTCACCGCTAACGTGCTATAATGTGCTTGCGTGATAAAGAGAATGAGTATTAGAGAGAGCATCAATCGAAACGGAGGAAATACCCAAATGAAAAAGTATGTTTACATGTTCCCGGAGGGCAACGGAAAAATGCGTGAGCTGCTTGGCGGCAAGGGTGCCAATCTGGCTGAAATGACCGGACTGGGCATGCCTGTGCCGCAGGGTTTCACCATCACCACCGAGGCCTGCACCCGTTATTATGAGGACGGCAAGACTATTTATCCGGATATTCAGGATCAGATTCTGGAGTACCTCGATAAGCTCGAAAAGACCACCGGCAAGACCCTCGGCGATCCCGAGCGCCCGCTGCTCGTATCCGTTCGCTCGGGTGCACGCGCATCCATGCCCGGCATGATGGATACCATCCTTAACCTCGGCATGAACGACGAGATCTGCGAAGCAGTTGCCAAGCTGACCAATAACCCGCGTTTCGCACGCGATTCCTACCGCCGTTTCATTCAGATGTTCTCTGACGTTGTTATGGAGCTGCCTAAGTCCACCTTCGAGCAGTTTATCGATCAGGTAAAGGACAAAAAGGGCGTTAAGATGGATAATGAACTGGACGCGGACGATATGTCCGAGCTGATCGTTCTGTTCAAGGATCACTACAAGAAGTCCCTCGGCGAAGATTTCCCGCAGGACCCGAAGAAGCAGCTGATGGAGGCTGTCCGCGCGGTATTCCGCTCGTGGGATAATCCGCGTGCGAACACCTACCGCCGCATGAACGACATCCCGCACAGCTGGGGCACTGCCGTAAACGTACAGTCCATGGTATTCGGCAATATGGGCGAGACCTCGGGCACCGGCGTAGCCTTCACCCGCAACCCGGCCACCGGCGAAAAGAAGCTGTACGGCGAGTTCCTGATGAATGCACAGGGCGAGGACGTTGTAGCCGGCATCCGCACCCCGCAGCCGATCTCCGCGCTGGCAGATACCATGCCGGAGGTTTATCAGCAGTTTGTTGACATTTCCAGCCGTCTTGAGAAGCATTACGGCGATATGCAGGATATGGAGTTTACCATCGAAAACGGCAAGCTCTACATGCTGCAGACCCGTAACGGCAAGCGCACCGCACAGGCTGCGCTCAAGGTAGCGGTTGATTTGGTAGACGAAGGCGTCTGCACCAAGGAGCAGGCGGTTATGAAGGTCGAGGCAAAGCAGCTTGACGCACTTCTGCACCCGACGTTCGATCCGGCAGCGCTCAAGGCAGCTACGCCGATCACCACCGGCCTGCCGGCATCTCCCGGTGCAGCCTGCGGCGCGGTTTACTTCACCGCTGATGCTGCAGCCAAGGCCCACAAGACCGGAATCAAGGCTGTTCTCGTCCGTCAGGAGACCTCTCCGGAGGATATCGACGGCATGGCCGTATCCGAGGGCATCATGACCGCCCGCGGCGGCATGACCTCGCACGCAGCCGTAGTAGCACGCGGCATGGGCACCTGCTGTGTAGCAGGCGTAAACGGCATCAAGGTTTCCGAAGAGGATAAGACCCTGACCTTCGCCGACGGCACGGTAGTACACGAGGGCGATGTTATTTCGCTCGACGGCTCCACCGGCAATGTATACCTCGGCGAGATCGCAACGCAGGAGGCTGAGCTGACCGGCGACTTCGGTCGCTTCATGGGCTGGGCTGACGAGATTCGCACCCTGCACGTTCGCACCAACGGCGATACTCCGCGTGATGCAACGCAGGCCCGCAAGTTCGGCGCAGAAGGCATCGGCCTCTGCCGTACCGAGCATATGTTCTTCGAGCCGGCCCGCATCAAGGCGGTTCGTGAGATGATCATTTCCGATACGCTCGAGCAGCGCAAGGCAGCTCTGGCCAAGATTCTGCCGATGCAGCGCGGCGACTTTGAGGCAATTTACCGCGCAATGGGCGGTCTGCCGGTTACCATCCGCCTGCTTGACCCGCCGCTCCATGAGTTCCTCCCGCACGAGGATGACGAGATCAAGGAGCTGGCCGATGAGATGGGCGTATCCTTCGACAAGCTCAAGGGCAAGGTAGAAAGCCTGCACGAGTTCAACCCGATGCTGGGTACCCGCGGCTGCCGTCTGGACGTTCTCTATCCGGAGATTGCCGAGATGCAGACCGAGGCTATCGTATCCGCAGCTATCAATGTCTGGAAGGAAGACGGCCTGCATATCACGCCGGAGATCATGGTTCCGCTGGTATCCGAGGTCAATGAGCTGCGCTTTGTAAAGAAGGTTATCAAGGCTAAGGCTGACGAGCTGATCGAGCAGTCCGGCCTGAAGATGAAGTATATGGTCGGCACGATGATCGAGACGCCGCGTGCCGCAGTCACCGCAGGCGATGTGGCCAAGGAAGCAGAGTTCTTCTCCTTCGGCACCAACGACCTCACCCAGATGACCTACGGCTTCTCCCGTGATGACGTGGGCCGCATTCTGGAGACCTACTTCGACAAGAAGATCCTCGAGTCCGATCCGTTCGCTCGTCTGGACCAGAACGGCGTAGGCCGCCTGATCCGCTTCGCTGTTGCAGAAGGCAAGCGCACCCGCCCGGACATCAAGCTCGGCATCTGCGGCGAGCACGGCGGCGACCTGTCCTCCGTTGAGTTCTGCCACAATGTTGGCCTGAATTACGTTTCCTGCTCGCCGTTCCGCGTGCCGATCGCACGTCTGGCAGCGGCACAGGCTCGTGTAAAGGAACTTGGACTGGCATAAACCTCCCCAAACTTGACATACAGCGCGAAAGGCTTCGGAGCATTGCTCCGAAGCCTTTCGTGTTTGGGCTGTCGCGGAACCACGGTTCCGCCGACAAGCAGGAACGGACCGTGGGCCGTTCCAAAGTCGTCCGAAAGTTCCTATTCAGAAACTTTCTCCCTCCAGATGTAAAAAACCGAACGCTATCCTTGCGCGGCTTTTTTTGGCCGCGCTGCGTGGCGCATGTCCTCGGTTTTCTTGCATTTGCAGAGCAAATGCTATTTTATGCGCGCTTACGCGCGATTTTTAGAGAACCTTCTCCACATCCTCCGCAATCTGTTCTGCGGTGAGGTGATTGTCCTTCAATACCACGTCTACGTCATAGCGGTCGAGAAATTCTTTCTTGAGACCGAAGTTCAATACCTTCATGTCAGAATCGCCGTAGAACCGCGCGATCTTCTCTCCGAAGCCGCCGTCGAGTACGCCGTCCTCGAGGGTGATGACCACGTCGTGATCCGCCTTGAGGCTCTCGAGCAGGCCAGTATCCACGCCGGTGATATAGTACGGGTTGATAAGGGTCGGCTGTATGCCGGTCTTTTTCTTGATGAGCGCCGCCGCCTGCTCGCCGAGCGGGTAGAACGAACCCAGACCGATCACGGCAACCCGGGCGCCCTTCTCCTTAACCTCGTAGGTGTTCAGCCTGCCGAAGTCTTTGGTAACAGCCTTTCCGTCGGAAACCAGTGCGCCGCCCGGCATACGGATAGCAACCGGATGCTCGTTCTGCTCAATGCTCCAGTCGAGCATCGCCAGATATTCTTCCTTGGTGGTCGGTGCCAGATAAACCAGGTTGGGGATGTTCGCCAGCATCGGAATGTCGTACAGACCGAGATGCGTTACATCGTTCATGCCGTAAACCGAACCCCACGCAACAATAATGGTAGCCGCGTTGCTGTTGATGCACAGGTCCTGCGAAATCTGGTCATAAGCGCGCTGAATGAACGTGCTGTACACACCGTAGACCGGCTTGCCGCCGTTTGCCGCAATGCCGGATGCCAGCGCAACTGCGTTCTCCTCGGCGATGCCTACGTCGATAAACTGCCTGCCGGCCTTCTTGCGCATCTCCTCGGTGAAGCCAAGCACGGTCGGCGTACCCGAGGTGATCATGCACACAGACGGGTCATCCTGCATCTTCTTCATCATAAAGTCGAGCGTAATGCTCTCATAGCACTCGCCGCTCATGTCCATCAGCGGCTCGCCGGTCTCCGGATGGAACGGCGCACAGTAGTGCCATGCCTCCTTGTGCTGCTCGGCAGGCGCGTAGCCCTTGCCCTTCTGGGTGACGATGTGCACAACAACCGGCTGCGTGCTGTCCTTTACGGCCTTAAATGCCTCGATAAGCGAAGCAATATCGTTGCCGTCGGCTACAAAGCGGTAATCCAGACCCATCGCACGGAACAGGTTGCACTCGGCCTTGCCGCCCGTCTCGCGCAGCAGGCGCAGGTTCTGATACAGACCGCCGTGATTCTCCGCGATTGACATATCGTTGTCGTTGACGAGGATGATCAGGTTGCCGTCCAGTTCTGCCGCATAGTCGAGCGCTTCCAGTGCTTCGCCGCCGCTGAGTGAGCCGTCACCGATGATAGCAACCACGTTGCCGTCCTCGCCCTTGAGGTCGCGGCCCTTGGCCAGACCGCAGGCCAGACTGACCGAGGTGGAGGTGTGACCGATGGTGAAATGGTCGTGCTCGCTCTCGTGCGGGCTGCTGTAGCCGGAAACGTCGTCGTAGTGCTCCTCGTAGAGAAAAGCGTCCTTGCGGCCGGTCAGCATCTTGTGCGGGTAGGACTGGTGGGAAACATCGAATACAAACTTATCCTTCGGGGACTCGAATACATAGTGCAGTGCGATGGTTGCCTCTACCATGCCGAAATTCGGACCGAAATGGCCGCCGTGACGGCTCAGCTTGGTCAGCAGTGTATCACGTATTTCGGACGCAAGCACGGTCATCTGCTTAATGTTCAGCTTCTTCACGTCAGCGGGACCGTTGATGTTCTCGATATACATAGTTTTCCTCCTGAATATTTTTTCTAAACTCACTCTATCACTTGGAGTGTGCTCCAAGTCAAGCGGTTTTACGAAAAATTATGCAAAAATAAAAGCACCTGATATCAGGTGCCTTAAGGCAACACCGCACAATTAAAGCGGCGGTGCTTTGCGGAAATTTTGTGTCCTGACTTTGTTGCAGTTTCACGGTAATACATCAAGTATTACCGCAAAACTGTGCCTCGTCAGTACGCAAAATTTACTCGCAAATCACTCTTGTTCAATTATGCGGTATTGCCTTAA